>CALZLE010000289.1 GCA_945788205.1 uncultured Desulfuromonadales bacterium | reverse complement strand
TAATCGCCATACTCAACAGCTCGCCGCGCTTTCCTGCAGCCTTCAATATCGCCTGGTAGCGTAGGGTGTTCTCTGTCAGTTTGACCATTTCTCGATCAAGCTGAACAGTCTCATTCTCCGAGACAACCAGCGAGCCACCCTCGCTTAAATTTGCTTTCACCGATTCAATTTGAGCGCTCAGGGAGCTATCCTCAGCATGACGTAGCAACGAAGTGAAACCTGAAAGCTGCTCATCGAAACGAAGGCTTTTTACCTGATAACCAGGGGTATCAACGTTGGCGATATTGTTCGCGATAACCTCATGCCTTAGCAGTGAGGCGTCAAGCGCCAAGCTGATAAGCTGGGTTGTGACCCCACCAAGTTCTTCAATCACTGCATCCTCCTCGAATAATTCTCTAAAACTTATTGAATAACCAGCTCTGCATGGAGAGCTCCTGCACGTTTAATCCCTTGCAGGATCGTAATAATATCTCGGCTGGTGGCCTTGACCTTGTTCAGCGCCCCCACCAATTCAGCCACCTTCGCGCCCTGAGGCAGAGAAACCGATACCGGGTCCTGTTCGGTTACTTCCACCGTCGTTTGAGGAACAACCTGGGTACTCACATTGGAAAGGTCGCTTCGAATGATTTCATTACCGATGAACAAAGGTTGGGAAACCATAAATTCCGTGCTTATGGCAACATTCAGATTGCCATGCGTAACCGTGATAGGGGAAATCACTACATTGCCCCCGGAAACCACAGTTCCTGTCCGCTCGTTGACAACCACTCTGGATGGGGTATTGGGCACCACTTCGGTCTTTTCAACCAGGGTAAGAAAGCGTACGACATCGGAACGCTTATTTTCAGGCACGAAGATTTCTACCCGAGCGGCATCTCTCGCCTTTGCATGACCTGAACCGAGCACGACACTCAGCGAATCGACGATCCGGTTAGCTGTTTCGAAATTCGGCTCCAGGAGTTTGTACAAGGCGATGCCCGAACTATCTAGTATTTGGGTGTCCAGCAGACGATTTACTGTTGCGCCGCCAGGGATATGAGCCGCCGTGGGATGATTTTTCTGAATAAGATTGCCGATCAGATCATAGCTCAACCCCCCCACGGACAACGGCCCCTGCGCCATGGCATAAATATCCCGATCAGCCATCGCCAATGGCGTCAGCATCAGGGTCCCTCCGAGGAGGCTTCGGGCATCTCCAATCGAGGTGACATTGACATCAAGTTTGTCGCCCGGCTGTGAATACGGAGGCAATGTTGTCGTTATCATGACTGCCGCGGAATTGCGCGCACGCAACTTGTCAGCATCCACGTTAACTCCGAAGCGCAGCAGCATATTACGCACCGATTGCATGGTCGCAGCGTTGCGGGGCGAATCTCCAGTGCCTGCCAGACCTGTGACAACCCCATATCCCACCAACGCAGTGTCCTTGACAGTGACAAGACGCGCCAGGTCGCCAATGCGAACACCATCAATCCCTTCATCTGCAGCCCACACCGGGGCACTCAGCAAGCAGACGCTCAATAAAAAAATAATCAACCGGTACATACTTAAAACAACCAATTCAGCATTCGAGTAATCAAGCCGGGCTTCTGTCGGCTTCCCAGCAAGCCATCACCCACATAGGTAATTTGCGCCTGGGAAATGCGTGATGACAACACCGTATTCTCACCGCTTATATCGTCTGGACGAATTCGACCGGCAACCCTGATATGCTGGGTTTCATCGTTGAACTCAATTTTCTGCTCACCTTTGATACGCAGTTCGCCGCTCGGCATAATTTCCTGGATCGTGGCCGAAACACTAGCAACCAACCGCCCCTTGCGGCTGATAGATCCCTGTCCGGTCGAGCTGTTTTCCACATTCAGGTTGCCAACATTCAGATTGGCATTGGAGTTCCCCTCCAAGCGTCCCGCAACATCAAGTGACTTACTCGTCCGGGTATCTGCGCTGGTGGTCGAAGACGCTTCCTCCAAGATTAAGACCGTCACGCTCTGCCCAATCCCATAAGCGCGATGGTCACTGACCAGAGATGGATAGCTGTCCAGCGTTAGCTTCTCTGCAATGGCTGGAGTTGCGGTACAGCAAAGTACGGCGACCAGCAGTTGGATCATTCGATGTAGCAGTCTTGTTTCCATTTCAGTTCACCCTTGCCTGTTTTTTACCGACAACCGTGGCAGAATAAGACTCACCGCTGCCAGGGTTTTTCACCTCTATTCGCTGCGCAATATCGCCGTCCATCAGGGCAATCCCCTTGGCTGCCAGAGAGACGGAACCATGGCTGGCATACACGGTGACCAACTCTCCGCGACTCACAGCCGGAGTTGGTTCTACATCCGCCACAGTGACCACCGCGCCGGCCTTCAAAGCGCGGACGAGCCGTTTGCCTGATACCGCAGAGATGTCCACCGGCTCACCCTGAAGACTCGCAATATCAAGTATTTTTTTGGTCAGGAGGGTCGCTGCTAACTCCTGCTTCGCCTCCAAGGCCTCTCTTGCTACCCAAACCGGCGCATGAACCGAAACATCAAACCATATCGGTACAGTCTGAAAATGCTGATCATCGACAAACACATCGACCCAGACTGGCATGCGCTTACCTACCCGGACACCGGCGGAAAGCTTTGGGTTAAAAGAGACTTTACCGGCAGGGACCACAACCGATTTTGGTTTGCCCACCATTGCGACCGCTACCTGGTCGTAGTCCTGTTGTAAGCGTTCCAGCAACAACCGGTAAGCCGATTGAGTTAACGCATCAGCATCACATTGAACACCCTGGCCACGAAGCTGTACAAAGTTCGGCCCCCGCCAATCCAACCTTTTC
>CALZLE010000288.1 GCA_945788205.1 uncultured Desulfuromonadales bacterium | reverse complement strand
GCACGGTGAGCGCTACACGAAAATACGTCACCAGCACGCACAGGGAAACTATTATCAGCTCGAACTTTGCCGTAAATGTTATTTGCCGATGCAGAGTTGAGCCGTTGGCAACCAAGAGAATTAAGGTATTTATCCTCCACGAAAACCTCTAAGTAGAAGGAACTATATATGCCCAAGACCTATATCCTGGCTGAAATGGCCTACTCTCACGACGGTTCGATCGAATTGGCTAAGCAGATTGTTGATGGCGCCGCCAGTGCCGGGGCAGATGCTATATCTATCCACTTTACCCACATGCCTGATTACATGGTCCGCCATTATGGTTCTGGGCCCGGACGGGTTTCAGCCGGCAAGGACACCCAACCGATCTACGATTATCTCGTGCAGATCTCACCATCGTTTGAGGACTGGAGTAAGGTCGTGGCCTATACCAAGGAACGGCAGCTTGATGTCGTGGTGATGCCGAATGATCCGGCCAGTTTAAAGTTCGCAGAAACCCAGAATCCGCATGCCTACGTACTTTCGGCGGCCTGTTTTGAAGAGTATGAGTTTGTTCAAGATGTCGGGCGTACCGGTCGACCAGTCTATTTACGGGTCGGTGGGGCCACTTTGGGCGAGATAGAGACGGTCATCAATCTGCTGCGTAACGTCGATTGTGCTTCGATTACCCTGCTCTATGGTCACCAGAACTACCCGACCGGGATAGAGGATACGAATTTGAGCTTCCTGAGCTGTCTGCAGAAAACGTTCGGACTGCCGGTTGGTATTGCCGATCATGTCGACGCCGATGATGACTTTGCCGGAATCGCTCCACTGCTAGCTCTTCCTCTGGGGATTTCCTGCATAGAAAAACATCTGACCTATGATCGATCAAAAAAGGGCGAAGATTTCGAATCTGCTTTCAATGCCGCCGAGTTGAAGTTGCTCGTTAGCAGGGTCCGTAAGGCCGAACTGGCAATGGGGAAGGAATTTGCTGTCGGTCTCGATGCCTCTTCGGCGATGTATCGTAAGAATGTGCGCAAGCGCCTGGTGTTGACCCGCGATGTGAAAGCTGGTGAAAAGATTGCTGACGCAGACATTGCCGCTAAACGTGCTGATGAGGGGCTGACTGCTTCTTACCGTGATCAGGTTGTTGGGCGCTCTGCTCTGAAAGATCTGGCCTTTGACGAAGGCGTCAGTTTTGATGTCCTTGGCAGCAAGGAGGGCTGAGAGATTGCGGGCAGGAATTCTTTTGTCGGTTAGGGAAAAGGCAACGCGGTTTCCCGGAAAAGTTCTTAAACCTTTGGGTTCTGGAACGAATGTTACTCAGTTTCTGTTACGCCGCTTACAGCGCTCTGCAAGAGCAGAGACCGTTATTCTGGCAACATCTGATGACCCGCGCGATCAGGTTTTATGCGAACTCGCCGGCAGGGAGCAGGTCTCGGCATTTTGTGGCAGTGCGGATGATAAGCTGTTGCGCTACCGTGATGCGGCCATGGCTCACAACCTCGATTTCGTCATAATCGTCGATGGTGATGATCCTTTTGTCTCGGTTACGCATATCGATCGAATTATCGAATACGCAAACGGCGAGGATGCGGATCTGGTGATGTTTGCTAATCTTCCCCTCGGCGCAACCGGATTCGGATTGCGGACTCGGGCTTTGGAAGCGATCTGCTCCAATCGTCCAGAGATGGATACGGAGGTCTGGGGCAATCTGTTTCGAGAGAACCCTGAATACCGTTGTGTCGATTTAGCGGAAGATGATGAGACTCTGGCCCGACCGGAAGTTCGTATGACCCTCGACTATCCTGAAGACTACATTTTTTTCTCTCAGATAGTGGCTGGATTGGAAAAGGAGGGCAAAGGGAGCGGTTTTGAGGAAATAATGGACTACCTGGCCCGGCATCCCGAAGTGATAGAGGTGAATCGTGCGGTGCAGGAAGCCTACGAGGCCCACTTGAAAAAATCAACTCATACAGAAGGAACCACAGCATGAAATTTCTGGTTGTAGGACTAGGGTCTATGGGCAAGCGTCGGGTGCGCAATCTACAACATCTCGGATATAAGGATATTGCCGGTTTTGATCCACGTGAAGAGCGCCGTTTGGAGGCCCAGGAGAAATACGGAATAGAAATAATTGGCGATTGGGCAGTGGCGGAACAACTCAAAGTCGATGCCTGGATCATCTCCACGCCGCCCGATACCCACCTGGATTATGGTTTCAAGGCTGCTGAACGAGGAATTCACTTCTTCACCGAGGCGAATGTCACTGATCCGCGGGCTCAGCAGATGATCGAGACCCTGAAACGGACCGGGACTGTAGGGGCACCTTCATGCACCATGCGTTACTATGCGGGACCCAAAAAAATCAAAGAGGTTTTAGCGTCGGGGACGATCGGCAAGCCGTTGCTGTTTACCTATCAAACCGGACAGTATTTACCCGATTGGCATCCGTGGGAAAGTTACAAAGATTTTTATGTTTCCAAGAAGGAAACCGGTGCTTGCCGTGAAATTGTCCCCTTTGAGCTTGCTTGGTTGATTCCCTTGTTCGGCAAGGTCAAGACTCTGACGAGTTTAAGAGATAAGGTGACCGACCTGGAAACAGATATCGATGATGTCTACCAGTTGCTGATGCGCTTTGAAAAAGGAGTTAGTGGCCATCTGTTGGTCGATGTGGTTGCGCGGCCGGCGGTCAGAATTATTCGTGTCAACGGTTCCGAAGGGACTGTCGAATGGGATCACTCCGCCAATCAGGTTCGGGTGTGGACTGCAGAAACGCAAAATTGGGAACGGTTCGATTTCTCCGTCGGTACTGTAGAGAAGGGTTATATCCATAGCGAAGAGCCATATGTTGATGAGATGGCGGCCTTTGTCGCCGCAGTTAAGGGTGAAGCTCTCTGGCCTTACAGTTTCGAGGAGGACGAAGAAATTCTTGATCTACTGGTTCAGGCAGAAACCAGCAGTGACACCGGTAGGCATCAATCATGACGAGTGAGTTTTCGCTGCCTCGAACCCATTCCTTGATCCCTGGAGGGGCACATACCTATTCCAAGGGGGACGATCAGTTTCCCTTGAATGCTCCTCGCTATCTGGAAAGAGGTGAAGGAGCCTACGTCTGGGATGAGCGGGGACAGAAATACCTTGATTGGACGATGGGCTTACGTACCATGACCCTCGGCTATAACTATCCAGGGATCAACGAAGCTGCCATCGCCCAGATTGAGAAAGGGAACAATTTCGGGCGCCCGTCTCTTATCGAGACGGAGGCCGCACAGGATTTGGTTGAGCTGATTCCTTGTGCCGAGATGGTGAAATTTGCCAAGAACGGTTCCAACGTGACAACCGCGGCCGTCAAACTGGCTCGGGCGTTCACCGGTCGCGACAAGGTGCTGTATTGCAAAGATC
>CALZLE010000287.1 GCA_945788205.1 uncultured Desulfuromonadales bacterium | reverse complement strand
CTGCTGAAAGTTCTGGCCAGACACCATTCGGCGGGAATCCGGCAGAAAGATCTGCATCTGGGCAACTTTCTGCTGAGCGGAGAAACCTGGCACACCATCGACGGCGACGCCGTGGACTTCACGCAGCTTGGCAGGCCTCTCGATTTGCCAACCAGCGTGAACAATCTGGCACTGTTCTTTGCCCAGGTTGAGCCACACTTCGACCATTTAATCGAACCCTCCCTTGACCATTACACCTCACACCGAAATCTGGACCGGAAGCGACTCCTTTCCTTACTGACAAACAAGCTATCCACTGTGCGCACCCAGCGGCGGTTAACTTATGTGAAAAAAAGCTATCGCTCCTGCAGCGAGTTTGTCCGCCGGAAGATCGCCGGACAGGTCGTCATCTACCGCCGTGATAGCGATCCGGAGCGGATCCGTGCACTCTTTGAGAATCCCGATGCCCTAATCAGCAGCGGCGTCACCCTGAAAAACGGAAACAGCGCAACTGTCGCATGTGTTCCTCACCCAGAAGGCGATTGGGTGATTAAGCGCTACAACATCAAAAACTTCTGGCACGGGTTGAAGCGCTGTCTGCGCCCCAGCCGGGCCTGGGTCTCCTGGGGCAATGCCCAGCGCCTGAGGATTTCGGGAATCCCCACCCCAAAAGCGATTGCCGTCATCGAAAAACGCCTGGGCCCGCTCCGGCTCGGAGCCTATTTCATCTGCGAAAACATCAGTGGCCCAGATGCGCAGGCTTACTTCAGCAATAAATCCGCAGATCAGCAGCCTCATAAGACCACAGCCCAGAACATCATCTTCCTCTTTGAGCAGCTCCACAAACTCGGCATCCATCATGGTGACTGCAAAGCCACTAATTTATTGATCCACGAGCAGCGTCCCTGGCTGATCGACCTGGATGCGATGAGGGAATTCAAATCGCGGCGCTCATTTTTACGACACTACCAAATCGACCGCCAGCGCTTTTTGCTCAACTGGCAGGATCATCCCAAACTCCAGCAATGGTTTGATCAACGCTTGCCAAATTAGCTGCCAGCATAGTAAAGACAAGAAACGTGCCTGGAAAATCGATTTGAAAAAAGTCAAAATTAGCTCCCCACTCTTGACAACAACATGAATAGCTGGCGGCTGTTTGCATCTATTCAATAAATTTGCGCAGTGTAAATTTCTTACCAACAAACGCTATCAAGTGCTACGAGAGAGACTTCAAATGTCATCATCGAAAACGGATCCAGCCTCAGACAATACATCCTCTGCCAACGCCCATGATTATCGCCAGCGCATCAAACATTCCACGGAAAAAGCCACTAAATACCAGCATCGAAAAGCGCATAAGCACCGCAAGGAAATGGCTTTAATCGAAAGAGCTCTACAGAAGTTGGACGCCCCGCAATCGTTTCTCGATGCCCCTTGTGGCGTCGGCCGCGCCAGCGTGATGCTGGAACGGAAGGGCTTTAAGGTTACCGGTGTCGACCTTGGCGAGGGTGCCCTTCAGGCCGCTCAAGCAGCGGTAAAAGCAATCAATGGCAGCACCCGCATTGAACGGGCGGACCTTGAAGACTTACCCTATGCCGACCGCAGTTTCGATGCCTGCCTTTGTTTCCGCTTCATCCACCACCTCCCTTCCGATGATCTGCGTGACCGTGTGATTGTACAACTTTGCCGTGTTTCAGAACGGTATGTGCTGATTTCCTATCTCAGCCCGCTGTCGGTAACCAGCTTCAGGCGCGCATTAGCGCAGCGCTTTCTAGGAAAAACTTCAGTACAGTACAGAACATCATTGGCCACACTGGAAAGACATTTCCAGCGACAAGGCTTCACCTTGCTCAAGGATTTTGCCCAAATGCCCCTGATTCACAGCCTGCATCTTGCCATCTTTGAACGTCATAGCCCTACCTCTGACCCGCAATAAAAAGGGGCCGTCCGACAACTGTGGAATTTTCGGCAATAGACACCCACCACCCTTCACGCTTGGGATCTTGAAAATATGCAGCGGCCAGAACATAAAGTGCTTTAAAGCCATCCGGTATTTTGCTAATTTTAGAAGTTTGAATAATGCAATTTATCCAGCATCTTTTCATGGAGAATACCACATATGGCAAAAGTGATCCTCGGCCTGTCTGGCGCCCTGACTCACGATCCTTCCGCTGCCTTGTATATCGATGACACACTTGTTGCGGCTGCGGAAGAAGAACGTTTTATCCGCGACAAGCACGCCAAAAACCGCATGCCTCTAAAAGCGACAAAGTTCTGCCTTGAATATGCCGGCCTCCAGCCCCGCGACATTGATATCGTCGCCTTCCCCTATGCTGAAATTGATTTAAATCGTCCAGACCGCTGGCACTACGCCAAACGTCACTGGTATGCCCCCGATCGCGCCTTGACCGCTCTTTTTAACGGCAACCGCCGCTACCAACGGAACGTCTCAAACGTGCGTGAGATGCTCCAGCAGTTGGGCATCAATTGGCAGACGATCTCCTTCCTTCCTGTCGAGCACCATCTCGCTCATGCCAGCAGCGCTTACCATTTAAGTGGCTTCAAAGGAAAAACCGCGATCCTCGGCATTGATGGCAAAGGCGAATACGCGACGACCTTTTTCGGTTATGGCGAAAATGGCAAAATCCACAAAATCAAGGAATTTTACGATCCAGACTCCCTGGGGGGCCTCTACGGCGCAATGACGGAGTACCTCGGTTTTGAAATGCTGGATGGAGAATTCAAGGTGATGGGGATGGCCCCCTACGGTGACCCAAACAAGTACGATTTTTCCCGCCTGGCTAAGTTCGAAAACGGTGAACTGATCGTCAACACCGAATTGGTCAACACCGTTGGCTGGCGACGCTATAAGGAAAATGGCAAAGGCTACTATTTCAGCAAAAAACTGATCGACTGGTTGGGCCCCAAACGCCAGGGGGACGATGCTGACGAACCGTACATCGATTATGCCGCCTGTATTCAACGTTTGTTTGAAAAAATTTCTTTGGAGATGATCGATTACTACCTTAAAGATATTCTCGAGGAAACCGGTCAACTCTGCTTCGCTGGTGGCAGCGCCCTCAATGTCAAGCTGAATCAGTACATCCTGGACCTGCCTTACGTCAAAGAACTGTTCGTTCAGCCCGCAGCTTCCGACGCTGGCACTGCCCTGGGCGCCGCTGCATATGCCGCCCATTTAGCCGGGATTGAGGTGGAACCACTGAAACATGTCTACCTCGGCCCTAAATACAGCGTTGAGGATTGTATTGCTGCCTGCGAAGCACATCCCGAGCAGCCGGCCTGGGAGAAAATCGACAATGTCCCGCAAACCGTCGCCAAAATCCTCGCCGATGGACATCCGGTCGCCTGGTTCCAGGGGCGAATGGAGTTCGGTCCGCGCGCTTTAGGCTGTCGCAGCATCCTCGGCTGCCCAAGCGTCTCCGGAGTGGCTGACCGCATCAACGAACAGATCAAGTACCGTGAGCGGTGGCGCCCTTTCTGCCCCAGCGTCCTCGACACGGTCGCCGAAGACCTGCTGCAGACCAGGCACCCTGCGCCGTACATGACCTTCACCTTCAAGGTCAACCCGGCATGGAAAGAGCGCATCCCTGAGGTCATCCACGAAGACGGCACCTCCCGGGCTCAGGTGGTCAACAAGGAGACCAACCCGCGCTACTACGCCTTGATTAAGGAGTTGGAGAAACTGACCGGCAACGGCGCGGTACTGAATACGTCCCTCAACCGCCGTGGCGAACCGATGGTCTGCTCACCGCAGGATGCGCTCAATATGTTTTATGGTTCTGATCTCCCCTATCTGGTGATGGAAGATCTGCTGGTGAGAAAGCCGGGGAATTAGCTGATGAAAAAACCGCTCAAGCTCTATTGGTCTTCAGGACTGAAAAACGGCAAGAAAAACTTCGGCGACTGGCTTTCACCGGTACTTTGCGAGGCGGTTTCGGGGCGCAAAGTGGAATATGCCAAGCCGCGAAGCTGCGACATGGTGGCCGTGGGCAGCATCCTGCATCGCCTGAAAAATCACTTCTGGAGCCATCGTGTCCATGTCTGGGGCAGTGGTTTGATCGAACAATGCCCACCGATCAGAACGGTACATAACATTCATGCGGTTCGCGGGAAATTGACCGCCGCCACCCTGAAAAATTGCCCCCTTCCCGCCTTGGGAGACCCCGGCCTGCTCAGTGACATCCTGTTAGCCAAGCGGTGCCGGGAAAAGAAATATCAAGTCGGTGTCGTTCCCCATTATGTAGATCAGAAGCGCCCCGAAGTCCTTGAATTTCTCAAGCAGCCCGGCACAACTTTTATCGACATTTTTTCCGACACTTTGGATTTCCTTCAGCAAGTCGACCAGTGTGAAATGATTCTCTCCTCCAGCCTGCATGGGCTGATTATTGCTGATTCCCTGGAGATCCCCAATGCCTGGATCAAGCTGTCAGAGCGCGTTCGAGGCAATGACTTCAAATTTGCCGACTATTATTCGGTATTCGGTTTGGAAGATATGCAACCCAGCCCATTCAGTGGCGAAACGCAGGTCAAAGACCTGGATAAGATTATCGACTGTTATGCAAGGCCGAAGCTTGACAGCATCAAGAAGTATCTACACAAAGCCTTTCCGTTCAACTAACTGAACTTTTTCGTAAAGCGCTTTAAGAAGACAACCTTTTTCCGCTTACCCTCGAAGACCTTATAGACTTGGTAGTGTTCAAATAGTTCGAAGGTGTCATTACTCTTTTTCGATAAGTAAAGTGCCACCAAATGAGCCCCACCAGCCCTCCTCTCAACCAAGCCTGGCTCTTCAAACGCTTTAAATTTGGCGACCCTTTTTACGTCGCTGATTCGGTCGGCGTATAAAGGCAACCTTCTATCGTTATAGATAATTTTTTTTTCGTGTTCCGGATCATATTCACGAAGCCAATTGCCTGCCTCAATGATGGTTAGGTCCTGTGGTTCCATCACAACAGTAATGGTTTTCAGCAACGGCGAAACAAGCACGATAGCGATGACGAGGAGTACAACTGACTTTCGCTGTCCCCTTTCCTGCCACCATAAACTGATTCCAAAGCCGATCCAGGGCAGAGTCAAAACAATTGGTACCCAGAAATACCGCTCCTGGATGAAGTTTCTCTTCAGTAGAAAAAGAATATTTAGCAGCGAAAATAAAAACCAGACCAAAAAAATTAACCAGCGGCCCTGAGAGAGGAGCTTTTCATCGGATTTTCTCCAACGAAATGCCCAAAAAGCCAGTATTGAAGTTGGGAAAACTGCCTTCAGCAATGTTTCAAGCAAGCCGAGACAATAAATAAGAGGTGCGTAATGACGGGTCAATTCAAGCAGATTGTTACGTAAGCCAGCCATAGGGAGGGAATATTGAAGTTCCTTTAGGGCGTCCAATATTTCATGGTAGCCCTTAAAAAACTCCAGGGTGAATAAATCATTAAGCCATTTCAAGACATCATTTAGACGAAAATGACTTCCAATTTCCATAGTGCTTATTTTCCATCCAGCGAGAAACAAGAATAGAGGAACTATAAGCAGTACAATAATATTTATG
>CALZLE010000286.1 GCA_945788205.1 uncultured Desulfuromonadales bacterium | reverse complement strand
TTGTGTTGCCCAGCCAGAGCGTCAGCAACAGACAGGACTGCAAAAATAAAAACAATGAAACTCGTCGTAACAGACAACCGCAGCAACATACGATTTTCCACCGCAGCGCCCCATAGAAAAAACAGGAGCTTGTGATCAGAAAACAACACGTACGCTGTTAAGTCTAACAACTAATTATGATTTTGCAGCTCCGGGTATGTCTCCAAGTGTTGGGGGAAACGCTGCATAAAAGAAATACATTGGGGAACAGAGTCGAACAGTTAACCTACCAATTCACCACAGCTTTTTTGCAGGCGTTGCAGGGCCTGTTGCAGGCGAATTTCAGTCTGTGCCGTTTCACGTGAATGGGATTCACTCCGTTCTAGAGCAATCTCCATCGCTTTTCTGGTCGCAGTAATGGTTTTCTCCAGCTGCTCACGCAAGTCAACTCCAAACTGCCGGAAACTCTCATCAAGGCTCTGGCGCAAAGCCCAGCTGATCTGTTCTACATTTTTGTATAAAAGCTTCCGGCTCTCCTCTCGCAAACGATTGACAGTCCGCCGCCGCCGGTATTTCTTACTGAAAAATTTACGCGACAGCTTTTGCCCCAATGGATCCATATCGGAGGTAAACAAATCATGACTCCAAGCGGGAACATCAAATCGGGTATACGAGGAATCAGCAACCGGGGCCTGATACGGAATTGCGAACAGTTCAGCCGCCGTCTGCCGCACCTGCTCGATTAATTGATTACTGCGTTGCTGATTGATACTCAACAGTTCGGTCGCCTCACGACGAATAATCTCGGCAACGCTACTCATCGCCGGACCGAAGAACTGATCGGTTTCACCTGCAATTGTCTCATGAACCAAACGCTCCATCTGCTCCGGGTCTTCAACCGACTCCAAATGGGTTTCAACCTGAGTTAAAATCTGCTGCTTCCCGCGCTCCCGCAACCCTTCAATTTCTTCAGCCAACCGCTTAATCGCTCGCTTCAGATCTCCGGCCAACACATCAGCAGCGGCCTGCTGTTCGCGCTCAATCGCTGGCAACGACTGGCGAAACTTCTCGAGCCGCTGCTGCAGTTCATCTTCTGGCAGTTTTAACGCAGTCAAGGAAAGGTGCAGCTGCATGATGACACCATTGAGTAAATCTTCGGTCCGATGTCCGAGGGCCTGATACAGAATCTGTTGTTTTTCACGGGCAAAAAAATCGATCAAATTTTGCTCAACCAGCTGCATGCCGCTTTTTCTCCAGCCGGCCTCATCTCCGGAGAGTCGTGCATTCAAGCCATTCCGCGCAGAAATCGGCATGACTTGTGGATCGGAAGCGTAAAAGCGACTGAGTTGATCAGCCAGAAAACGCAACGACACCGTCTGTTCCTGCTCTTCGAGAAAATCGACCTTGTTCAGCAAATAAAAGGTTCGCGGCATCTGTTGTTTGATCTGTTGCAGGTATTCCAACTCCATCTCGGTAATCGGCGGATCAGGAGAAACCAGAAACAGCGCAGCATCACACTGTGGGAGTATCTGGTGAGCAACTTCGGTGTTGTGTTTGAGTGTAGAGCCAACACCGGGAGTATCGATCAGCACCACCCCCTGCTGGAGTAACGGTGCGGGATGGCTGATCTCAACCCGGCTGACCTGCCGCTGATTGTGTGGATTCCCTGCTTCGGTCACATAATCGTTCAAAAAATCGGAAAGGCTATGCTCGGCAGAGACGGTAAAGGTTTCGGGCTCAGGTCGATCGAAAAAAAAGACTTTACCGCCCACCTCTGGCCCAGAGTGGATAAAGGTCGGAATCGCCGTGACCGGCAGAATATCAGTCGGCAACAGATCATCACCGAGCAAAGCATTTAACAGTGTGCTTTTCCCGCGCTTGAACTGGCCTAAAACCGCGAGATGAAAACGCCCTTCGCCCAACCGCTGCTGCACTAATTGCAGGTCGGCATGCGGAACAGAAAAATCCTCCCCCAACTCTGAAATCGTGACGATGGACTGATCTAAAACCTCATTGAGCTTCAATGACGGTTGGAGTTTAGCGGGGTTCTCCCCGAGGTTCTGGTCGGTCATTGCAATGCCTCATCAGCAATAAAATCAACATATTTTACTGGCAAAGGATAACACAATTGACCGTTGATTTGGGAGAGAGATAAAGTGGATTCCTTCATCCCAATGCTGTGACGAGATCTTCCCAAAGATCCTCAACATCTTCAATCCCCACCGAAATCCGTAACAGCCCATCACTGATACCCAGGCGTTGTTTGACCTCAATCGGCATCGCTGCGTGAGACATGCTCCAGCAGTGGGTCAGGATCGTCTCGACACCACCGAGACTCGGGGCAATGATTGGCAATTTTACCCGTTGTAACAAAGGAGCGACCAGACTGACGTCCTGCAGTTCAAAAGAAAGTACAGCTCCGGCCCCAGTGGCTTGAGAAAAATGCAATTGCTTTTGTGGAAAGTCATCCAGTCCAGGATAGGCAACCCGTGCCACCTTGGGATGTGCGCTTAATCGTTCAGCCAGCAGCTGGGCACTCTGCTGCGCAGCATCGAGCCGCAGCTTGAGTGTTTTCAGTCCCCGCGAGAGCAAAAAACAATCGAAAGGCCCCAGCACTGCGCCAAAGCCGTTGAGGAAACGTCGCAACCGCTTGGCCAAAACTTTATCGTCGGTGACGACCACTCCGGCGAGCAGATCGCCATGCCCACCGAGGAACTTGGTGGCGCTATGAATCACCACGTCGATACCCAGCTCAATCGTGCGCTGTAGCAACGGTGTCATAAAAGTATTATCGAGAAAGGTGAGCAAGTCATGCTGTTTCGCCAGTGCAACAATGCCACGCAGATCTGAAATCAAAAACGAGGGATTCGATGGCGTCTCAACAAATATCCCCCGGGTGCGCGGATTGATCGCCGCTTCAATCTGCTCCAGATCGGTAAAATCGACGTAACTGACTTCGATACCGAGATCGGGCAACAGTTGAGTCAGATAGCGGTAGCTACCGCCATAAAGATCCTCTGGAGCCACCAGGTGATCACCACTTTTCAGCAGTGAAAGAGCGGTGCCGATGGCCGCCATTCCAGAAGCGCAGGCAAAACCGAACTGGGCACCTTCCAAGAGAGCAACGGCCTGTTCGACCTGTTCGCGACTCGGGTTGCCACTGCGGGCATAGTCATATTCTCCCGGCTGACCGGCGGGATGATGATAGGTCGAGGCTTGATAGATTGGGACAGTAGAAGCGCCGGTGTGCGGATCACGATCCTGCCGCTGATGAACCAGCTGGGTGGCGACCCGATAATTTTGTTCAGCCATATACAACCCTCCCGGAAAATTGACTTAACGCTTGCTGCAAATCATCAATCAGATCCGCAGGCTCTTCCAAACCGACCGACAATCGCAGCAAACTGTTGCAGATTCCCAAACGTTCTCTTTCTTCTGCAGGGATATCTCCATGAGTCTGAACCGCTGGCAGAGTTATCAGAGTCTCAACCCCGCCGAGACTTTCCGCAAACGAGATCAGTTGTAGACTTTCAAGAATCTGCTCCGCCAATTGCGGATCGCTGACCCGAAATGAAAGCATTCCACCAAACCCAGTCGCTTGCTGGCTGACCAATTGGTGCCCTGGATGTTCGCCCAACCCTGGATAGTAAACTTTTTCTACCTGCGGTTGCCGCTGGAGCCACTGGGCGATCTGCAGCGCGCTGGCAGAGTGTCGCTCCATTCTCAAAGGCAAGGTTTTCAGGCTCCGGATCAACAACCAGCAATCCTGCGGAGGCAGAATCGCCCCGGTTGAATTCTGTAAAAAATAGAGTTGCTCGCCAAGCTCCTCATCTTTTGTCACCAGCGCTCCGGCGCAGAGATCGCTGTGACCACCCAGATACTTGGTCGCCGAGTGAACCACGACATCTGCTCCCAACTCCAGGGGACGCTGTAAGGCAGGCGTTAAAAAAGTATTGTCGACGACAAAAAGTAAATTATTCGCTTGGCACAAATCGGCCAGGCCAGCGATGTCAGCAATGCCGAGCAAAGGGTTTCCCGGGGTTTCGATCAGCAGCGCCTTAGTTTGTGCAGTCACTGCAGCCTCAACCGCCGCCAGTGAGGTGGTATCGACATAAGAGGTCTGCAGGCCGAACTTAGCGAAAATTTGCTCAAGGACCCGGTAAGTCCCGCCATACAAATCTTCGGAAACCACGAGGTGGTCGCCACTGGAAAAATGCAGGAACAGGGTTGTCAGTGCAGCCATCCCGGAAGAGAATGCTAACCCGCGGGCACCACCTTCAAGATCTGCTAGCGCATCTTCCAGCAACTGGCGAGTTGGGTTCCCACTACGGGTATAATCGTAGCCGGTGCTCTGACCAACCCCCGGATGACGATAGGTCGCACTGGGATAAATCGGAAAACTGATCCCCCCGGTTTGTTCGTCATGGCCAACCCCAATCTGCACGCTGCGGGTCGCCAAGCTACTACAGGCAATTTTGGACATTATCATCCCCTTTCATATTCGGACTCACAAAGGGGCACACAAAAGCCCCTCCTCAAGGGATGAGAAGGGGCTTCGCAGGTTGGATAAACTGCAGAAACACCGCCCTCATCTTCCCCGACAACACCTATCTGATGTCACCGAGCAGGAATTAGCACCTCGCTCGAACCTTCGAGCCGGTTGCTGTGGCTTCACAGGGCCTGTCCCTCCACCACTCTCGATAAAGACTGCTGACTCCTTTTTAGAGCCGCAACTTAACTTAATTGTCAGCTACACGCCTTGTCAACCTATTTCGTTCAGGCGGTTTACACAACCCCATCATAGAGGACACTCGTCAGATAGCGTTCTCCAGAATCGGGCAGTATGACGACGATATTCTTCCCGGAAAACTCTGGCTCAACAGCGAGTTTTGCTGCCGCAGAAACCGCCGCGCCACAGGAAATTCCGGACAGGAGCCCTTCCTCCTTAGCAAGTCGACGAGCGAAATCAATCGACTCTTCGTTGCTGACCTGCACAACGCGATCGACCATTTCCAAATCGAGCGTATCGGGAATAAACCCGGCACCGATTCCCTGAATTTTATGTGGTCCCGGCTCCAACATCTCTCCAGCCAGATGCTGACTCAAAACCGGGCTCGCTTCCGGCTCGACAGCAACCGACAGAATCTGCTTCCCTTTGACCTGTTTGATATAGCGAGAGATGCCGGTGATCGTGCCACCGGTTCCAACGCCGGAAACAAGAACATCGATCTTCCCTTCTGTATCATTCCAGATTTCCGGACCGGTGGTCTGCTCGTGAATTGCCGGGTTCGCCGGGTTTTTAAACTGATGCAACAATAAAAATTTGTCCGGCTCGTTCTCCGCCATCTGCTCCGCAACCCCAACGGCACCCGCCATCCCCTTTGCACCAGGAGTCAGAACCAGGTTCGCGCCGAAAGCCTTGAGCACTTTGCGCCGCTCAATACTCATGGTATCCGGCATCGTCAACGTAATCGGTATCCCCTTGGCAGCAGCAACAAATGCCAGTGCAATTCCGGTATTGCCACTGGTCGGCTCAACAATCTCCATTCCCGGCTTAAGGGTCCCTTTTTCCAAGGCGTCCCAGATCATCGCCGCGCCGATTCGACACTTGACAGAGTAGGCCGGATTGCGCCCCTCGACTTTGGCAAAAACATCAGCTCCGGTCTGCGGTACGATTCGATTTAAACGGACCAACGGTGTCCGCCCGATCGACAAGGAATTGTCTTGATATAGTTGTCCCATTCAATAACTCCGTAGAAACTGTTTACCCAGGTTCTCCAGCAGCCGACTCAATTCGGCAAAACACAAACCCCG
>CALZLE010000285.1 GCA_945788205.1 uncultured Desulfuromonadales bacterium | reverse complement strand
GGCAGCTCTCAGTATCCCAGATAATTAGCAGCCTGGCCCCCCAACTCAGAATCCGTTCGCCAGAAGGGCTCAGCATGGCCAGATTCAGCAGCAGCGGCGATCACCTCCTTGCTCGCCTCGAAAACGACCGGGTGGAAATCTGGGCGACAAACGACAAAACTATCCTCGGGACTATCGGACATGCAGATCTGATCGGGGCTCTGCTGATAGAAGAACAGGACATGTTGCTGAGCTGGGACTCTCAGAGTGAAGGGAATGTGATTGTCTGGGCGGTTGATGGCAGCAAAGAGCGCTTTCGCCTTAAAGTCAATGAGCAGATCAGGAATATCCTTGCCAGTCCAACTTCGCGCAGCATTTTGGTTTTGGGAAAATCTGCTGCCGTCAGCCTTTGGGACTTGAATAAGAAACCGCAACAGCGGAGGATTATTCGCCCTGGAGAACAGCTGAATCAGGCCATGCTGAGCCCTTCTGGCGAACGGATTCTGACTTGGGGGGCAAGGCAGCTACGTATCTGGGATACTGAGAGCGGCCGGTCGCTCTCTCCACTGATCGATTCCGCCGGGCGGATCCGCCAACTGGCACTGAGCGCCGATGCACAGCTCCTCTTGATTCGCAATGATCGCCAGTTACTGATTTGGGATTTGGAGCGAGGGCCTGGCAAGGGCCCGGCCAGTGCTCTGCTCGCACAACAGATCGCCTGCGGATGCCGACTGAATGAAAAGGGGGAGCTGGAAATGCTTTCCTCGCTGGAATGGCAAAACCTCAATAAGGAGCGCTGAGAATATGCCATTCACTATTGGGCCCAATGACCCGGTAGCTGCATATCCGGCCATCTGTTGATAGAGCACTTACGGAAGTGGTAATTGGCCCAATGACCACATAGCTGCGATAAGTTGTAAAAGTCTGAATTTGATCTGACAGTCAGTGTCGGATCAAGTCGCAACCAATCTTCATCTAAACTTACTATATTTGAAATGACAAATCATATTTCAGCATCTCAAAAACTAATAGACAGGTGAGATTCCGAGAACCTTTTTGATGCAACTTATGCGAAGCGTGAATCAGCGGAAAAGCTCTACTAACCTGGAGCTAAAATCTCCATACTGCTGAGACGCGATAACTGCCTTCCAGCTTAGTAGGCAACATACACATTTCGTTTTTCAAGCAGTTCGACCATCTTCTTCAAGCCAATGGGAGTGACTGCCTGTTCAATCTCGATCTTGTCGATCTTGTAGAGCAACATCATAGTTTGGTTGGCGTATAACTCTATCCCTTGCTGGCCCAGAAAGCGGATGTATTCACCGTAATCTTGAGGTACATCTTTAAGGGGGACTCCGAGTTGGTTCACCAATGTTTGCCTCTCCCGTTCCGGGAGCGCTGCTTTATCCAACGGGGACTTGTCACCGCCGAACATTCCGCCCTTTTTTATAGCTGTTACACCACTGGCATCGAACAGGATGATGACCTTGTAGCCTTCCTGATGTGCTGCCCAGGCAACGTTGGGAACTGCGCAGATCTGAGCGTCATCAAGTTCCAAAGATGTTTTGGCGTGAATCAGAAAGGTTTTTCCATTCTCTGCAACAACCTGTGCCGGGAAAACGAAAAGCAAAAAGATAAGCAGCAGGTAAGCTGTACGTTTCATGACAACCTCCCAAGCCTTTGCCTTAGCCAGCGAGCTGAATCGGGGGGCAGGGAACATCGCCGTAGGAACAGAAAACGCAGCAATCTCCCGGTGATGGTCTGAGCACTTCCTTGCAGCCACTGCACTGGTGAAAGAATTGACAAGCATCGGTTGGCATGGTCAGGGTTTCCTGCTTGCCACACTTGGGGCAGGTCAGAGTTGATTCAGGCTTTATGGTCATGATTACTCCAGTTCCTTTCTGGCAGCGTCCGCAACACGGCGGACGTCAGGCAGACATCATCTCCCTTCAGGGTGCTTTGTCGCACACTGACAACTGCCTTGCTGTTTGGCTGCGAGAATCTTTTCCAGAATGGTCGACTCCCCGCCATGATTACGGACATCCTGCCGGATCTCATCCTCGCTGTGATTGAAGCAATAACAGATTTTTTGGTTCATCCTCGGTACCCTCCCTCCTATGGATGTTTTTCTACTGAGTGCAGGTCGATACCGAAAGTTCCTGTGGCGTTGACCGCCTCTGCCATCTGCTCTGGTGTGACCCGTTGTGGATCGTAGGAGACAATTGCGGTCTTCTTCTCGTAACTGACCTTAGCGTCATGGACTCCATCGAGCCGCTTGAGGACTGTTTTGACGGCAAAGCCGCAGGCTGCGCAGGTCATCCCCGTAACTGGTAGCTCAATCGATTGCTCTTGACCTGCCCAGACGCTATCGACTCCTGTCAGCACTGAGCTGTTGCTAATTTGCAGGAGAGTAAATAGCAGCATGATGAAACCTGTCGTGACGACTATTGGAAAATTTATGGTTTGTCGAATGCTTTTCATCTTCTCAGTCCATAAAAAGCAGCATGAATTGCGGGAAGAACAGCAGGGTCAGTGCGAAAAAGACCGCGCTCCAGAAAATGATCTTGGGCTTTTTCGAGCTGCTTAGCTGGCAGATTCCTTCGTTACAATCCGCTTTGCGTGGTTTGCGATAGGTGAAGTACCCTGCACCACCCAGGAATACTAGGGTCAGGGTTAAAAAGAAGGGCCGATACGGCTCAAGGGCGGCCAAGGCACCGGCACTGCTGATTCCGAGAAAGACCATCACCAGGGGGCCGATACAGCAGGCGGAGGCGAAAAAGCCAGTAACAATCGCTCCTACTAAGCCAAATTTCCCAATGCCGGTGCTATTTCCATTTTTCCCAGCCATCAATCTTACCCTGACAACCCGGTTCGCTTTCAATCAGCACTAGATGATTCTTCAACAATCGATTCAATGATCGGACAGCTCTGTGCCTGGTTTTGCGTACCACAAGCGACAACCAATCGACTCAGAGCCCCCTTCATTTTTTCAAGAGACTCAATCCTGCAATCGATATCGGCGATCTTTGCTTCCGCTCGCATCCTGACCTCGCCACAGTTCTGCTCTGGTTCCAGTGATAAATCGAGCAATTCACCGATCTCCCGTAGCGAAAATCCCAGCTCTTTAGCATGTCGGATAAAGCGTACCCGCAGAACCACATCTGCCGGGTAGTGACGAAACCCTACTCCAGGTTTTTGTGGCTGCTCTATCAAACCCTGACGCTCGTAAAAACGTATTGTCTCCACACCGACACCTGCACGTTTCGCAACGTTTCCAATCGTTAAACCAGACATGCACATCCTCATCTCTTAAGTGTAAGAATAGCTTCCGTACTTATGTACGGAGTCAATCTAAATTCTATCGTATATGGCCCAATGACCCGGTAGCTGCGAAAAATGGCCAACTTTAACACACAGGCTGCCCCAGAGCCGATAACCTGTTAGCTTATCGCAGCTTTTTAGCACAACAAAAATCCTAAGAATATATGCAAGCTCCTTTTGGCAGGACTTTTGGAAACGATGGAACCCAGCTCGGTGACCACTCAAATTGGATTTGCACAACTGCTAAGTTATGCAAAAACGAATGCCTCCGAAATTTCCAGAGGCATTCGTCATGAAACTCACGATAAATGTGACGCAAAGTCTCCCCCCCCCTCCTGAAAAAGTCGTGAGAACCCGGCAAACTAATTTTTTGAAATGTAGCCCTCCTTACATTCTTTCTCTTCAAGGCTGGATATGATGTTTACAACTAACTTCCAACGACGATTAAAAGGGTAATTTTAGAACATCAAAATTGACAAATACAACCTTTCAGGTAAGCTTTTAAAAAAAACCGAACGGTCTGTTTTTGGAAGGAGGTCGACGATGCCGACCAAAGGTGAAATTACTCGGGAAAAAATCCTTGATGAAGCAACACAGGTATTCCACCGCAAGGGATTTTTAACCACAACTATCAATGATCTGCTGGGCGCGACGGGCATGACCAAAGGGAATCTCTATTTCCATTTTGCCAGCAAGGAAGATGTCGGTCTGGAAGTTTTGCGTCGAGCACAAAGTGCTTTCAGGGAATTTCTGGACGATGCCCTTCAGGGCGAAACCCCTGGTGCGAAACTGGACAATTTTTTCCGTCAGGCCATGGAGCGCAATCGCAGCAAAGAATTCGTCGGCGGTTGTCTGTTCGGCAACACCGCTCTCGAAGCTTGTGACAATGCGCCGCCTTTTGCCGAACTGGTCAGCGAGGTCTTCGCCGAATGGATCGGGAAACTGCAAGAAACCATTCAAGCGGCTCAGGAACATGGTCAGGTTCGTCAGGATTTACCGGCCTCCGCCCTGGCGGAACTGGTGGTTGGAACGATTGAAGGCGGGATCATGCAATCCCGGCTGAAACAAGAGGAGGGACCTCTCAAACGGGCGTTTGACTCGTTGCGGGTCCTGCTTGAACTCAAACCTTAACAGGCACATTGTAAAAGAACGGGAGACGATTTATGAAACGGATCGACACGGTTGCACCGGGAACAGCCTCACCCGAAGTTGAAGAGATCTTTCAGGACATCAAAAAAGTCTTCGGAATGATCCCGAATCTCTTCAAAACCTACGCCCACCATCCCCCACTTCTTCAGGCCAACTGGCACAAGGTGAAGCGTGTGATGATGGAAGGCGCATTGTCACGGAAAACTAAGGAAGCAATCGCACTCCTCGTCTCAAAGGACAATGGTTGTAAATATTGCGTTACCGCCCACTCGGGGGCCCTCAAGGCGATCGGCGTCAATGAAGAAGAGATCGGCCACATAGAAACCGATCTGGATCAGGCGGACTTTACAGACAAAGAGCGTGCGCTGATTCGCTTCGCCCGAAAAGCCAACCGGGATGCCAACGGGCTCTCCGACGAGGAGTTCCTGGCAGTTCGTGAAACGGGTGCAGGTGAGGCCGAAATCATCGAAGCTCTTGGAGTCATGGAAATCTTCACAGCGTTCAATAAGTTTCTCGACGCTTTGGATGTTGAACTCGGGTGATAGGACGCGAGGCGGTTATGAAGCGCAGACTCTGGTACATCAAGAATGCCGCACTCTTCTCCTGGCTGGAGGAAGATGAACTGCAGCGCCTGGCCAGTCGCAGCGAAATGGTCGCCTGCAAAAAGAACACGACCTTTTATTTTGCACATGAACAAAGCGACAGCATTTACCTGGTCAAGCAGGGGCGCGTCAAGTTGACCCGGACTAGCGCCGAAGGGCGCGAAGTGATTCTCGACATTCTCGCCCCCGGGGAAATCTTCGGCGAGTTGGCAGTCACCGGAGAGGAGATCAGGACCCACAGTGCGGTCGCCGTCGATGACGCGCTGGTGTGTATCATCACCCGTCAGGAGTTCGAGGATCTGCTCAAACGGCATCCGGACATGGCCTTGAGGGTCTTGAAACTGGTCGGACTGCGGCGGCGCGAACTGGAAATGCGGCTGGAAGACCTGATCTATCAGCCGGTCGCCAACCGGCTGGTGCTGACCCTGCTCTGGCAGGCGCGACGCCATGGCACAAGACAAGCTGACGGCAGTATCAATCTGCCGCTCAGTCAGAAAGATCTGGCCCATCTGGTTGGGGCCTCGCGTGAGGCGGTTGCGGATCAAATCGGCGAATTCAAAAAAGACGGGTTGTTGGAGACCGGTTATCGCAGCCTTCGACTGACCAATCCGAAGGGCTTGATGCAGACATTGACCACCGAGGTCGAATTCGATATTGACGAGTTACTGAATATCGCACCATCGGACACCTGAAAGAAGTGTAAAGATCTATGCCGACACTGAAGGTTCACAACATTGTTTTTCGCCACGAGGACCTCTTCGAGCTGCAGCTTGAGCGGGGCGACGTCAACTTCGAGCCGGGTGCCTGTCTGGCCTTGTTCAATGACGATGGAGATTCACGCCCCTACAGCATTTCAGCCGGCACGCAAGAGAACATCCTGCGATTTTTGATCAGGCGGGTGCCGAATGGCCGGGTCAGTCACTGGCTGGCTCTGCGCAAACCTGGCGACACGGTCGAGGCCAGCGACCCTTTCGGCTGGTTTCGTCCTGGGCGCTCCACACCAACCGGGGAACGCTGTGTCTTTATCGCCACCGGCACCGGCATCGCTCCGTTTTTAAGTCACCTGCGCAGCAACTCGGCACAGCCTCCAGAGATGTGCCTCTATGGCATCCGTCGTCTGGCGGACGCTTTTGCTCTGGATGAACTGGAGCAACTAAACGGATTTCGCCTGGCTGTCTCCAAAACGTCCGGCCACAGTCATTTTCATGGCAGAGTGTCCGGTCTTCTCGGACAGGTTCCCCTGGATGAGGAGATCCACTATTACCTCTGCGGACTGGACACCATGATCGAAGAAACCTGCCAGTGGCTTGAAGCCAGCGGCATTGAATATACCCACATTCACCGGGAGATCTTTTTTTATGAAGATGGACAAGACTGACGCCCGGCTCACCACCAGCCAAAATGAGCCACGCGGCTATATCCAGCCCCAGACGCTTGAAGAGCTTTGGTTTCACACCGGGACCAACTGCAACCTGCGCTGCCCTTTTTGTCTCGAAGGTTCGAAGCCGGGGGATAACCGGATCGAGTTTCTGACCCTTGACGATGCCCGCCGTTTTATCGACGAAGCTCTTTGTCTGGGAGTTAAGAAGTTTTCCTTCACGGGCGGAGAGCCGTTTGTCAATCCGGAGTTTG
>CALZLE010000284.1 GCA_945788205.1 uncultured Desulfuromonadales bacterium | reverse complement strand
TTAAAAATAAAGCAGAACTTGTTCTGGGCGTTTTTTTATAATGTGTTAGGAATTCCACTTGCCGCTGGTCTGTTTTATCCTTTTTTCGGTCTTTACCTGAAGCCGGAGCTGGCTGGTTTAGCGATGGCTTTTTCCAGCGTTTCTGTGGTGGCAAACAGTCTTTTGTTGCGGAGAATGAAAACCCGGCTGGAGGATTTAAGCTGATGCGGCAAAAAATTCGAATCGGTGTTATCGGCGCCGGACAGGCCAGTTCTGCCGGTGAAAAAAAAGCATATCAGGTTGGTCGATTGATTGCCGCAAAAGGAGCTATTCTGGTTTGTGGCGGCCTCGGTGGGGTGATGGAGGCGGCAGCTAAGGGCTGCGCTGAGGCGGGCGGCGAAGTGATCGGGATTCTTCCCGGGACGTCAACTGAGTCGGCGAACCCCTATGTGACTCTGCCGGTTGTGACAAACATGGGTCATGCTCGTAATGTGATTATTGCGCATACGTCCGAGTCGTTGATCGCCATTGAAGGCGAATACGGGACTTTATCGGAAATGGCAATCAGCTTGAAGCTAGGTAAAACTGTAGTGCAGTTGGATAGTTGGCAGCAGCTTGATGCGGCTATTCCTGTTTCGTCGCCGGAAGAGGCGGTCGATTTGGCCTTTAATGCGGCTGAGGGAGGGAGATAACTTATGTCTAAAAGGGAGGCGGTTGGCGAGCCGCAGAGTTGTCCTCTGTTTACGGCAGATGGCGATTCCGTGACCGAGCTGATTGAATGGGTTCGTGGTCGCGGGAAAGTATTGATTGTAACCCACGATAATCCAGACCCAGATTCGATAGCGGCAGCGGTTGCTTTGCGGCACTTGTTGCTCGTTAAGACTGGCCAGGATGCGGTCATTACCTACGGAGGGATTGTTGGCCGTGGTGAAAATCGTAGTATGGTCGAATTGCTGGAAATTCCACTGGTCCCGATCTGCGAACTGGAAATTGAACAGTATCCGGTTGTTTGTATGGTCGACACACAACCGAATACCGGAAACAATTCATTCCCAGCCGACCTTCCGGTTCATCTGATTATCGATCACCATCCTGTGAAAAGCGATTTGTCGGGTGTCTGCTGGGTCGATATCCGTACCCACTACGGGGCTTCGGCGACCATTCTTTATGAATATCTTTGTCAACAAGAGGTCTCGATCAATACCCGTTTGGCAACCAGCTTGTTTTACGCGATTAAGTCGGAAACACAGGATCTGGGTCGTGAATGGTCTAAGGCCGATCGTGAAGCCTATCTGAAGCTGCTGCCACTGTCGAACAACCGCATTCTTTTTGACATCATTCATCCACAAGTGCCGCGTGATTATTTTTCTGCTTTCCGTACCGCCATCGAAAGTTCAATGGTTTATGGGTCGGTGCTGGTTTTTAATTTGCACAGAATTCACAATCCGGATCTTGTTGCTGAGCTGGCTGACTTTCTCCTCCGGCAGCAGGGAGTTGAATATGTCCTTGGCATGGGGTGGTATGAAGGAATGCAGATTTTATCAATGCGGACCCTTGATCAAAATGCCAGCCTCGGATTGGTGATACAGCAGATGGTTGAAGGCTTGGGAACCGCTGGTGGTCACGGGATGGTTGCTGGTGGCCAGATTCGCGATATGGACGATGATGATAGCTCGCAGCAGGAGTTGGAACGCTTGTTGACCCGGCGATTGTTCAAGGCGTTAAATCTGGCGTCGGTTCCGGGTGAACCACTGATTGTTGAAAACGTTTGATCACGGTCCATTTATTGACAGAAAGTTGCTGGCTACGGTATAAACGACCGGCTTTACGGCAGCCTTTGTGGGTAAACGATTGATTCAGTCCCAGCATGGAGTCACGATGCGTCCGTTTTTGTTTCTTTTGCTTTTTTCTTTGTTCTCCTCTTCGGTTCTCGCTGCAGTCGATATAGCTCCCCGCGGCAAGACTCCTGTGCGGATCAATGATGTTTATCAGCAGCAAGGGGTCCCTTATGTCGCGATTGAAGACGCCCTTGATGCCGTCGGTTTAAAGGGCCACTGGAACTCTATCAAGCATACCTTTCGTATCCGTAGTAAACGCGGTTGGGCGGAAATCTCTCCGGCGAGCAGTTTTTTGAAAATCGGTGACGATCATTACCCAATGCAAGAAAAACCGCGCTTCATAGATGGCCGCTTGCGAGTGACTGATAATTTTGTTCTAAATCAACTTTCCCTGCTGGTTGGTCGGCCGATTTACTTTCGTAATCTCAACCCCAATACCGACAATAAGATCGTCGCAAAACAGAACAGCTTTGAGCAGCTGTTTGCTTTTTTGCGTAATAAGAAAGTTGAAACAAGCGGTCCATTGATCCGTGCCGTTGCTATCGACCCTGGTCATGGGGGGCTGGATACCGGCGTGATTGCCGAGACCGGTTTTAAAGAGAAAGAGGTCAATCTCAGGGTTGCTGAAAAACTTGCCAAGCAGCTTAAAATGCAGCTCGGTATCCCGATCTATCTCAGTCGGGATGGTGATTACGAGTTGACCCTTGAGCAGCGTCTGGAACCGGCTTCACAGGAAG
>CALZLE010000283.1 GCA_945788205.1 uncultured Desulfuromonadales bacterium | reverse complement strand
TGCAAGCGGTTATCAGCCCCACTGCGGCGAAGAAAAACATCCAGCGTAAATGTTTCATTATTCTAATAATCGGTTTTCTCCCGGAGTCGATGGTTTTCGTGCAACCTTGACCTGATCTTTTCCGACAGGCCAAAGCATCTTGATGACAATAACCCTCTTCATTGCCTTAAGAGGGTTGTCCTACAGGCTGCAATGTCAGGGTAAATTCCGCGCCTCCTTCCGGAGCATTTTGTACCCGGATATGTCCACCATGGTTCTGCACGATCCGGTGCGTAATTGACAGCCCCAGACCCGTTCCTTCCGTTTTGGTGGTGAAAAACGGGTTGAATATCTGCTCAAGATTTTCATCCGGGATTCCAGGACCGGTATCCCGGAAACTCAGGAGAATCTGATCATTTTTTACTTCGCTGCTGATCCTGAGCCCTCCTCCCGACGGCATGGCCTGTATCGCATTCAGCATAAGGTTCAAAAAGACCTGCTTGAATTGGTCAGCATCACCAACAACGGTCGGCAGCGTCTGCTTATCCCAGGTGATACCGACCTGATGGTCACTGGCCTGTTTCTGACACAGCTGCAATACGTTCTGCAGCACCTCTTCCGCTTTAAAGTCTTCGCGCGCGCCTGATTCGGAATGGGCAAACTGTAAAAAGTTTTCGAGAACCTGGTTCAAACGATCTGTCTCGTCGATCAGGATTTTAGTGAACTCTGCATAGCGATCTTCGGGCGGAAACGCATCCCGCAGAATCTCTGCCGTTCCGCGGATCGATCCCAATGGGTTGCGAATTTCATGGGCCATCCCCGCCGAGAGTTCCCCCAGTGCGGTCAGACGATCGGCGCGCCGCAGTTGATCCTCAATCTCCAGAATCAGGTTTGCCTGCTCACGCAGTTTTGCATAACTGGTTGAGAGGCGTTCTGAATGCTTCTCGGCACGGTGACGTTGCGCCTGTTCTTTGCTGGAGAGGAAACCGGTAAGAAAACCGATGACGTTGTAGAGGAGGATTTCAAGAAACTGCTCCAGGTGGATCTGATGCAGATTGCCCCACTGAATAAGCACATGCGGAGCATAGAGGAACGAAACGAGGAGAGCGATGCCAATACCACCTCGCAGACCAAACCAGATTCCACCGAGGACAAGCGGTAGATAATAGAGGCGGCGATAGATGCCATGACTGGAAGTGTGTTCGGTCCCGGTCAGGTAGTGTAGAGAAGTAATAACGGCGACCATCAACAGTATGAATGCGAGCTTGGTGAACTGGTCTCGGTTTAAAATATTGCTTAATATCTTCATTTCATTCCGTCTGCTCGCCATCCATGCTTAAGATTACAATTGTGCTGTTCGTATATCAGCGGGCCATTATCCCTTTTGCCACTTGGCTTCAGGCGATGTCCGGCCGATCGCCGCGGGCCCGCTTGCGATAAAAGGAAACCAGCGTCAGCAACACTCCGCAGCCCATGGCGATTGAGCCGGCAAAGGCGAGATTTGCGCCTGGATCATAGTTGATGGTGAGGATACTGTACGGAACATAGCGCCCCCCACGGACAGTCTGGCCATAAGACATAGGGATAGCCACCAGTCCTTTCCAGATCAGAGGCTGGTTGCTGCGGGTTTCCACTCGCGTGAGCAGCTCATCCCCGCGATACAGGGCCAGGGTATTGAGCATTGCCATCGGTCGGCCGCTCGGGGCCAGCACCGGCTTGAAGGCTTCCAGTTTCAGGGTAACCCCCAGTTGCGGAAGCGGTTTGCTCTGCCCGACCAGCATGCCATTGTTTTCACTACGGAAACCAGCCTGACTTCCCCACAAAAAAGCGACCAGGATCAGCACGAAGCCGATATGAATCAGATATTCACCGCACTTGCGCCAACGGCTCTTGATAAAACGCAGCCAGTCGATAAAACAGCACAGGGTATTTATGGCCAATAAAGTCACCAGAATCCCGCCGACTGGAATCCACCAGGTCATACCTGGCGCGTTGGCCGCAACCCTGCTCAGCCAGAGACCGAGGGGCATGCTGTCCAGGCTGCCGAAAATACGCGGATTGAACGGCATCAGCACCGATCCGCCGACCGCCAGCAGGGTGGCGGCCGAGGCGAGCATGATGGTTAACTTCAAGGAGCAGAGCAACTTCCAGATTCTGTTTTCGAACAAAGACGTTTTCGACATTATCACGTCCCCCGGTCAGTCAAGCGGATGGTTGCTGCTCATCAGCAGACCAATACCGAGATAGGTGAACAGAACCACGCCGAAGCCGACAATCGACAGGGCCGCATAACCGGAGCCCTGCCAGCGGCGGATGAACTTGGCATGGCACATGCCGGCATAAAACAGCCAGACCAGCGCCGACCAGACCCCCTTGATGTTCCAGGAGAAGTAATGACCCCAGGCAACAAACGCCCAGATGCTGCCGAAGATCATGCACAAACTGAATAGACTGAAACCGAGAAAAACAGCCTCTTCGTTCAATTTGCGCAGCAATTGCAGATCGGGCAATAAGCCGCTGCTCAGCCTTTTCTGCAGCAGGTAGAGCACGCCCATTGAAAAGGCCATGGCGAAAAAAGCATAGCCCGCGAACGAAAGGGAAACGTGCAGAGTAAATAGCGGCGTATCCAAAGCCGGAATCAACGGCGGGAGGTCGGTGCTGCGCTGCAGCACACTGCCGTACAGCAGCAGGTTGCAGAACATCACGAACAACCCGGCCGCGTGGATTTTATAGCGCAGCTCAAAGTAGAGATAGGTCGCCGCCAGAGCCCAGCTGAAAAAGAACTGGGTGCCGAACAGGTTGGTGACCGGCAGGTAGCCGCCCTGCCACCAACGCAGCCCCAGGCAGAACGTCTGCAAGGCAAAACCGGCCAGCACCAGCAGAAAAGCGCTGCGCCACACCCAGGTGTGACGCAGCAGCAGATGAGCCAGGTAGAGCAGCACCGCCAGCAGATAGCAGCCGAAGGCACCGTAGAGTAGCGGTGTTTGCAGGGTCGTCATCAATTGTAATCCGTTAGTTTAGCCGTGACCGTATTTCATGTGGTCGATCATGGTGCGAACCTTGTCCGCTCCGGGACCGGTCGGATTGAGCTCCAGGTAGCGGTTCCAGGCTTCTTCCGCTTTCTCCTTCTCTCCCAGGTCCTGGCTGTAGACGATGCCCATATTGAACAGCGAGTTCAGGTGCTGCGGATTCAGTTCATTCGCTTTGATGAAGTTGTTGAGCGCTTTGTCGAACCAGCCGACCCGTCGATACATGGTTCCTTGATCGGTCAGAACATCTGGATCATTACCATCCATTTCCAGCGCCTTGTCGTAGGCCTCGATTGCCTGCATCGGATTGCCGGAGTCGAAGTAGTTATGCCCCAGCTGGACCCAGGCGTGACGGTTGTTCGGCTCTTTGGCGACCATAGCCTGTAAGGTTTTGATCTGTTGCTGATAGTTAACTGAAGGTGCCGAAGCCGGATTGAATGTGTTCTGACCAGCGGCCTTGTCGTTTTTGGCGTTGGTAAAGATTACCCCGCCCAGGACACCCGCCACCAGGGCGATGACGACCAATAAGATGGTTTCCTTTTTCATCTTCTCCTCGTTGAACTTTCTATTCATAAGTGGTTTATTTGCCGCTGTTCTGCAGCTCCTGCTTGATGCGGACGATTTCCTGCTTGGCATTGGCCGCCTGCTGCGGTTCCGGGTTACTGCCAAGAAATTCCTCCAACAATTGCAATGCCCTGGCCTTGTCTTCCTTATGGCGGCTGTAGATCATCGCTGCGCTCAACAGCGAGCTGCTGTGGCTCGGATCGAGCCGATAAGCTTTTTCGTAACTGGCCAGCGCCTGGTCGTAGTTGCCGATCTGCTGGTAGATGCTGCCCAGGTCGTTCAGCACATGGGTGTTATTCGGATCGACCTTGACCGCCCGCTGAAAGGTCTGATAGGCGTCACGCACGTTGTTGGTGTTCAGGTAAAGATCCCCCAGGGCGATCAAGCTCTGCAGGTCGTTGGGATTGCTGGCCAACGCCGCCTTGTACTGAGTGATCTGCTGCTGCACATCGGCCGTGCCATGCTGTTTGTCGCTTTCCTTGGTCGGGCCACCGATGGTCACAAAGTAAGCGGTCATCAGCGAGACCGCCACCAGCAGCGCCCAGAAGAAGCCGCGCACAACGATTTCGCGCCTTGTTGCCGTCAATGTTGCTTCCACGCTAGTCCTCCTTGCGCTTGAGTTGTTTGTCGAGCAGTTCAAGGCGCAGCGCCAGCTTGCGCTGCTTCTGCGCCAGGACGCCAAGATAGCCGCTCAGGCCGATCCAGACCGCCATGTAAGCGATAATCAGATACGTTTCTTTCATCATCTTGCCCCATCGGTTTGAAGGTCATTGAGCTGCGCTTCCTGCAACTGCAGGGAAACACGGAATTTATAGAGTCCTATCCAGAACACCAGCATCGCTGCCAGGCAGATCAGCAGGGTGATCAGCATTGACGTCTCCAGGCCGACCGAGTCGGCACGGATCACCGTCGGATGGATGCTGCGGAACAGCCGTGCCGAGAGAAAGACGATCGGCACGTCGAGGAAGCCGATAATCGCCATCACTGCCGAGAAGGTGGCGCGCTTGCCTTCTTCGTCGATCGCCGAACGCAGGATCAGGCAGGAGGCGAAGATAAACCAGAGGATCAGGGAGGTGGTCAGGCGCGGATCCCAGGTCCACCAGGTGTTCCAGATCGGCTTGCCCCACAAGGAACCGGTCATCAGCACCAGGGTGGTCAGCACCACGCCGATTTCGACGCTGGCTGCCAGCCGCGCATCCCAGATCCGTTTTTTGCTGCGCAGATACATGATCCCGGCGACGCAGGCGACGAAGAAGGAGAGGAAGGCGGTCAGCGCCAGCGGCAGGTGAAAATAGAAAATCTTCTGCACGCTGCCCATGGTCTTTTCCAGCGGCGCGTAGAAGAACACCATGCCGATGGC
>CALZLE010000282.1 GCA_945788205.1 uncultured Desulfuromonadales bacterium | reverse complement strand
CGGCGGACCTTTTCGGAAAGCAGCAACAGGATGACGACCAAACCGCTGACCACGGCAACAGCGAAAAACATTGAACGCTGGGTGGAGATGCCAAGGTAACGCATCCCCTCACCCAAAAGCCCCAGGCCTATCAGGTAAACCCCGATGATCAGCACCACCACCGAGCGATAGGCGATCCCCTTGGCAACACGAATCTTTCTGGCCTCGCCTTGCCAAAGACCGGAAAACCACATCAGTGCAACGCCAACCCCGAGGGAAAAGGCCCTTACCGGCACCAGGTCCATGTCGATTGACCGGTACAAAATGGCCTGGCTGTAATAGACCAACAGCACCGACAACAAGGCGCCGGCACCGAGCACTTCAAACTTGACACGCCAGCGCTCAGGGGCCGGTTGGGCCATGAGAGTCTTTTCAAGGTTATAAAGGGAGAGGGCCAGGTAAAAAACGAGGCAGATATAAAAAAGGTAACCGTCCCCCCCGAGAAACAACATCCGTTCCTCGCCAAAGTCGGGTGAATAAAAGAACTCTCCCAAGGGAGTAGTCAGTGCAAAGAGAAAAAAAGCACAGGAGGCAAGCAGAAGCCCCTTCTGAATCCAGCCCAAAGACCTTAGCCCCTTCTCCCGGGCGAAGGTAGTCGCAAACAGCAGCCAGAAAACAGGCAGCAACGCCTCAGCAACCATTGCCCAATGTTTCCAAAGCCCCAGTGCATCCGGATAAGTCAAGGCAATCAGGTCGAAAACCTCGAGTGAAATGCACGACAGGAGTCCGCAGACTAATGCGAACGTGCTGATGGAAAACGTTTTTCGGGCGAGAATGTAGCAGGTGTACAGAAAGGCAAAAATGATCGGTAAGATTGTCAGGGGCATAAGGTCAGTGGTCAGTGGTCAGTGGTCAGTGGTCAGTGGTCAGTGGTCAGTGGTCAGTGTGGCTTTTCAACTGCTCACAGGCCACTGATCTCTGCCCACAGTCCACGGCATCACTGCGGCAAAACTGCCGCAATATGCGGATAGAAATCCCGAATAAACTGCTCTCCTAATGCAACCGCCTTATCCTGATCATCCTCAAAGGGGACAGAGATACGGATAAACGCAGAATCGCGGCGATTGTGAAAAATTGAGTTCATCACCTCGGCAAATTTAAGGGCATATTCATTGTCCAGGGTCTCACCCTTGACCTGAAACCAGTAGAGAAACAGCTCCCTTGAACTGCCGTTCTGATAGACCGAACGGACATGACTGACCTTTTTCCCATCAATGACAATCTCACCATCCTCTTCCGACAACTCATGCCAACCGCTTCCGGGCAGACAGTGCTTGGGAGAGTGAATCGGCCCGCTTTCAGGACCACCACCATGATATCCCAGGTACAGCGATACACGGTGCCCCTCTGCATCTCTATAAAAGCGCGAGAGGTAATCGGTCGGCTTGAGAATTTCAAGAACCCGCTCGTCAAAGCGGGACTGCCCTGCCATCTTCCAGTCCCCCTGCAGTTGGGGCACTTCAGCGAGAGGTCTGGCAACAGGTACAGAGACATCTCCGTGCAAAAAGACGAACAACGCCGCAGCGATCAGCAGAGCATACACCACAAAAAACCTGTATTTCCCTATCATCGCCCCACTTTCCGTAGCAGTGTGCCAGAGAGAACCAGCAGAACCATAGCCAGGGCAAAAACAGCCAGCCCGGCAAATTCATGAAAAAACCCTTCCGCTGCCGCAGCACCGTAATACTGGGCAAGAAACCCGGTCACGATAACTCTGATCATATTGGTGAGAATGGCGATGGGTACTGCCATCAGAATGAGGAAGGTTCGTTTGAAACTGGTTTTCTGTGACATGAAGGCGAATGCCACCGCCAGCGCGATAAGTGACATCAACGAGCGCAGCCCGCTGCAGGCATCAGCAACCTCAAGCACGGTATTGGGAAACATGATGATGTTCCCCTCCCGCAACACAATAACCCCCATGGCTTTGAGGGAGATCACAGAAAATTTGGCAACAAACAGCTTCAGGGGAAAGGCGAGAGCGTCGTAGACAATGTAGGGGAGCGGAACCATGAAGATCAGAAAGCCGATCGGCAGGGCAAGCACCTTCAACACCTCCCAACCGAACCAGTAAAGGACAATGCCGGCCAGCAGAAAGACAAGCGAAGAGCGCATAGTGAAGTATTCGGTACCGGCAATGCCGACGACAAGCTGCGCCAAACTGGCCAAAATAATGACCAATCCCAAATTGCTTGGTTTGACCGAGGCAGTGTACAGCTCAGATTTGTTCTGCCAGAAGAAGTAGCCGGCAATTACGGGGACCAGAAATCCATGGGAATAGTTCGGATCGTTATTCCAGTCGCTGACCATGTCAGGCACAATAGTGGCGTAAACTACCGAAATAAGTGGAACCCCAAGCAGAAGTAAAAACTTGTAGTTTTTTATGGCACCAGAAAACCCCTGACTCATTCAAGCCCCCCCGAATTTAATTTTCATTGTCTAACAAATCAGTTGTGTGCTTAAGGTCTTACAGCAGAACAGCGAAAACAACGGACCTCCTCCTGCCCCGTGCCATCTACCTCAAGAGTCGATTCCCATCCAGATATCGTCAAAAGTGTCCACAGAGCGCATGCGCAACATCCAATAAGCAAATATCGAACCAGGATGGCCCCCCTGCTCGCCTCAGCCTTGACGGCGAAATAATAGCATTAATGGATGCGTGAACGTTAGTAAATCTTGAAAAGTCATCAGCAAAGATAGCGAATAGCCCCCTAAAAAACAGTGGAGGAAGCGTACTGTTTCAACTCTTTCCCTGAGGTAGAGAGCAAAACCTGCACCGTTATCTTCATTCTGAGATAAAAACCGTACGACCATTCATAAAACAGCCCCGTCTTTTAAATTTTAAAATTCAACATTTGACCTTCAACAGCTCATCCACTATACGCTCAGCAGCATGCCCATCCCACTTCTCCGGCGCCCTTCCCTTCGGAACCTCGCCGTTCAGGATCTTCCGTGCTTGCGCCAATATCTTATCCTTATTGTTACCAACCATAACATTCGAACCAACCTCGCAGGTGATAGGCCGCTCGGTATTGGGACGCATAGTAATGCAGGGAACTCCAAGAACAGTGGTTTCTTCCTGAAGACCGCCACTATCGGTCAGCACCATCTTCGCGTTCATGTTCAAATG
>CALZLE010000281.1 GCA_945788205.1 uncultured Desulfuromonadales bacterium | reverse complement strand
TCCTCAAACATAATTTAAATGCGCGGGCGATCACATCCTTACAGTCAGAGCTCGGCAACATCGAAGTTGATATTTCCCGTTTGATCAGAGAAATGGAACTCTCAATAAAGGAAGCAGATCAGTTTATCGATGCTTTGAAATAGGCGTGATTTCTAAACCCTAGCGGTTTGTCGTTGCGGACATTCAGAGGGAGGTTTAAGGAGCTGATGAATTTGGCCCGGTTGTGCGTCAGATTAGCGATTCTTGCGCTGTTATTGCTAACAACAGCTTGTGCGGGATTGCGACACTCGGAGTTTGCCTCTGAGCGATCTCTGCAATACGTTTCTGTTTCTCAGGATGAAACCCTCCTGACCCGATTCGCGCCGGTCTTTCTTCTGGAAAACAGTGACCGAAGCTACAATCGTATTGGTACTCCCGCCATCCGCGCTGCCAGTCATGGGCAGCCGGAAGCCTATGTCGACTCAAAAAATCCAAGCATTTACACACAGGTGCAGACTTTTGTGGGAAAATCAGGTGAATATTCCAACCTGATCTATCGGGTTCACTTTGAGAAAACACCACTGCCGCACCTGACCTGGGGACAGAATGTTGGACTGATTGTCATCATTACTCTTAATCAGGATGATCAGCCACTGTTATTGACAACGGCGCATACCTGCGGTTGTTACCTGGGGATTATCCCCACTTCATACCTATCCGAAACCGCATATCCGGCGAATTGGTCGTACCGCAGTCAGAGCATTTATGGGGAAACGTTACCCGGGCATATCGATTTGACGCGATTTGTTGAGGCTGAGAAGCGCTTTGTTTTACGGATTAGGAGCGGAACGCACCGAGTTAAGAATGTCGAGTTGCAGAAAGATCAGCAGATCCGCTCCCATCCGAGCTATTCCGCTGCGGTTTTAAAGCCGATGGCTGAATTGCGAAAATTGCCATTTTTAGGCTCGGAAGTCTCATTTTTTGAAACTGAAGGTCCTCGCAAAGGTTATGTTCGCAATAGCCATAAGTTCCTTGAGCGGCTGCTGATGAGCTGGTGGGCACTCGATTGGCGAATCGGTGAGGATAAGGATTTTGGCCCGAAGGAGCAGACCGGGACAACATTCTATACCAGCCTTAAACCCTGGGCGCGTGACGACTCAGATCTCTGGAATTTCAGCAATTTCCTTAATTACTGGGGCTGGAAACTTTAGATATTTCAAGGACGAAGATTTGCCGATGACACTAAGCAACGAGCCAACCTGAATCTCAGGTTGGCTCGTTGTGTTTTGGGGCGAGCAGAAAAATTACTGTTTCGACAATAGCTCAGGATAAGGCCAGCCTTGCTGACCTTTTTCCAGGATGAACAACCGTTCCGCAGCGATCCCTTGTTTCTGCAGATGATCGTAGGCCCGCTTGGCTCCGCCGCCACCGCGTGGGCAGACGATAACGACCGCATCGCTCGAGCTTTGCAACTGTGGCAGCAAGGTATCCAGCTTGGCACGGTCGCTGTCCGATTTGACCGGATAAGCGTAGCTGGGCAGTGCAGTGGGAAAATGGTGCTGATTGAATTCTTTCTCAACTTGAATGTCGACCAGCAGCATCGGGGCCTGTGTCAGAAGATTGGTTTTGGCCTGGTCTGTTGACAGGTATTGATAGGTGCTGGCCCAGGTCGGAGTTGTCAGCAGTACGAAAAGTGTGGCGGTGAAAAAGACGAGCATTTTTTGCATAAAATCAGTCTCCAGTCATTGTTGGTATTTTGGGTGGTTAAGTTTGACCTTGTTATATGGGAATTGACAGAGTCCAGGCAAATGGATAATTTCAACAAAAGCGATATTCTAAATCGGTTTTTTAAATGGAGGTCCTGTGAATTTACGTCAACTTGATCTGTTTGTTGCTGTTGCTGAAACCAAGAGCTTTTCTCGTGGTGCGGAAATTATCTGCCTGACTCAGTCGACGGTCAGTCAACACATTGCCGCACTGGAGGATGAGGTCAGCACCAAATTATTCGATCGGACCCAGCAGGGTGCGCTGCTGACTGCTGGAGGTGAGGTTTTTCTGCGGCATGCACGGCGCATTCTGGCGGAACGGGATCAGTTGTTTCAAGGGATGTCGGGTTTTAATGGACTCTCCAGTGGCGACCTGTTGATCGGTGCCAGTAATATCCCGACGAACTACCTGCTTCCGCCGATTCTTCCGCAGTTGGCAAAACAGCATCCAGGAATAACGATCAGCATGCAAAGTGGCGACAGCCAGAGCGTCCTGAATAAAATTCTGAACGCAGAAGTGGAGATGGCAATTGTTGGCAGCCGGCCGGAAAACCGCAAGTTGGAATATCGAGCACTGGCGCGTGACCTGCTGGTGCTGATTGTTGCACCTCAGCATCCGTGGTGCGAACAGGGGATGATTTCACTCGACGATTTGATCAATGAGCCGTTGGTTGCTCGGGAACAGGGTTCTGGTAGTGAGAAGGCACTGCTGCAAGAGTTGCAGCGGATCAATTTTAATAGCAGTGAGTTAAAGATTGCGGCACGGCTTGGCAGCAACGAAGCAGTGCGGCAGGTGGTGGCGGGTGGTTATGGTTGCGCGTTTGTTTCCGAGCGCTCGGTGCAGCGTGAACTGAAATCGGGTGAACTGCGCCAGGTTTCAGTCGGCGGGATGCGGGTCGAGCGCCATTTCTGGCTGGTGCGGCTGCGCAGTCGGACCCCGTCACCGGCAGCGCTGGCGGTCTCGAAGCTCTTGTTCGAAACCTACAGTCCGGGAAGCTCCTTTTAGGCCTATTTTTGTTTGCGCCGAAACAGGTCGGTTTTAAGACTGGAAACCCGGTCGAGAAACAGATAGCCGTCAAGATGATCCATCTCGTGTTGAATGGCAATCGCTTCAAACCCTTCTGCCGGGACCACCTGTAGTTCGCCGTTTTGATTCAGGAACTGCACAACGATCCGTTCGGCGCGATTGACATTGCCGGTGTAATCCGGGACCGACATACACCCTTCGCGGACCACTTGTTGGCCTTCCTTTTCAATGATTTTCGGGTTAACCATCTGTAGCAGACCGTGGTTATTCTGCTTTTTCCCCAGTTTGCTTTTTGAGACATCAACCACCACTGCTCGGCGAACATCACCGATCTGCGGCGCGGCGACACCGACTGAGTGACCCGCATCGATCATCGTATCGACCAGATCCTGCAGCAGTTGCCGGGCGGAATCATCGAAATTGTCGATCGGTGCACAGACTTCTTTCAGGCGCGGATCTGGATAGAGCAGGATTTCTTTAACAGCCATTGTCGACTACAGCTCCATCGCAATCAGTGAGCGAACCGAAATATCAACCTGTAGCTTCTGTTTCAGCTCGACCATCCAGCTTTCCACAGTTTCAATTTCGATCCCTTCCGGCAACATGGCTTCAATCATCATGACATAAACCGGTCGTTCATCATCGCCGATCAGTTTGGTGTTCAAGTCAGTGATGTTGATCTGTCGGTCTCCCAGTTCCTTGGCCACCTGATAAACAATCCCCGGCTTGTCGGAACCATAAACCGAAATCATGCAGAGTTCACCATCCAGTTCTGGGCGCTTTTCGCCGCCGGGTTTAAGCGTACGGATGTAGACCGACAGATTAGTCTCTTCCAGAGGGGCGAACTTAGCGGAAAACTGTTCCTTGCTGGAATACTCCGGGTTGGAAATGATCAGGATCATCGAGAACTGGCCGCCTAAGATAGAGCAGCTTGAATCGGCAATATTAAACCCAAGAT
>CALZLE010000280.1 GCA_945788205.1 uncultured Desulfuromonadales bacterium | reverse complement strand
GCCAGACTTGTCCTGGGATATGATGACGGTTGGCTCTGGCCGTATCAGTTCAACCCTTAAACCTGTCATTTTAGCCCGGAAAAGGGGCTTCTAAGGCCGTTTTAGGTCCTGATATTGAGCATATTTGCTGTCATATCGATAGGTTGGCTTGGTCCGACCCCAGGGCTCCAAATCTTTAGAAAGGGCATTAATTGAGGTCGCGTCCTGGCGTTGGCCCAAAAAAGGGAGCTTTTCACGAGGGGTTCATTCATCATCAAACAATTCTGCAAGATCCTTCTGGCTTGTTGAATAGTGGGGGTCCCTGCCCCACTTAACCTTGGAAGATTCCAAAGCAAAAAACTTTACTATTTTATCCTTGATGGTTGGCTCAAAAAGTACTGAGTCCATATAGACTCTTGCTAAGGGAGGCTCTATTTGCCACAACACCCGACCTCTGGGTACCGAATGATATTCACTCGCCCTCAACTCTGGGAACGGAATCAATAACCTCCGATCATGCTCCCAGAGGTCGGAATGAGTGTCAGGACTATCAATTACCCCAGGTATCCCTTCCTCACCAGCCTCCAGGTCGATTGCGCGACCAATCACCACGGCATTATAAAACCAGAAAACGCCAATACGGGGCATATCTAGACTCCTCTTTCAATGGACGACAAGGGTAAACATGAGGCCTCTTTAGCAGTTGCATAAAATACTGCTAGTTGATTTTCCAACTTTTATAGAATGCCTTCAGCGGACTCACGCTAGAAAGGTTCCTTTGAATCCAGAAAACAAATTATGTGCTGCAGAATAGCACCGTTTTTGGCAAGACTACCTCTTTTGGGGGCATGCCTGCTGCCCCAGAAGTCGCTCAACTCGCACAATGTCCTTCCGCACCTTACGTAGTGCCTGTTCAGGTGTTTTTTTACAGCAGCGCTGATAGTCTTGAATGGCCTCACACCCAGAGGCCATAACCCCTTCTAGATAATGAACCACTTCATTCAACCAACGTCTCTTCCCTCGTAAATAACTAAGACCAGCCAATTCATATATCCGTTCATAGACCCAGGTTGCAGGGTAGAGAGATTCATCAGGGGCGGCATCAAAGTTCGCAAAACCCAGCCCGATAAGCCTGTCGCAGTCAAAACAAATTTCTAGATCCACGATGGTGCTATGCATAAATTTGTCGGTCATGGCTAGCTGGCAAATAGGGCACTGCCTAGAAGATGGCGCTACTTTTTTTGATTCCATATCCTACCCCAGCAAAATGACAAGGCCATCACACCCCATTTTTACTTTTAATTTTGAAAAGTTAAAACCATCAAAGCCCCACCATGCGCCAAGCAGCCCGCCACACTTTCGCCACTTTTGTTAGTTGCAAAACTATTGACACAGCCATAAGTATATCTATAATGGTTACATGTCAATCAAAAACACTGGGGGTGCCATGGAAAAGCTAGATGTTGAGGAGTTCTTTATCACCGAGGACAAAATAACCCGTTTCACACAAGAGGGCCTGGAAGGGGTAGATCTTTTCCTGGAAAACTACAGCGGAGATCAGATAAGGAAAATCTCCGGAATTACCAGAAGCGCGCTGATCAATTACACGAAAACCCCAAAGTGCCGTGTCTCCAAAAGAGGCCGTGATGGCATCAAAAACCTTATAAACTTTTACAATGAGGCAACCCCCGAGGCGCTGGCCGAAATCAGCACAGCGCCACCCGGGCTAAGTCAATACACAGAAAGGGAGTTAATGCTCGAACTGAAGAGAAGAGGCCTTAAGGTGACGGTGTCTGTCTAATTCATCATTTGAATTCAAGCGAAAAAGGAGATTTGCTATGGCCCTCTTCAGTATTGACGGTAAAGAGCAGAAAAACATCGGCATCAAAGAGCACTGGGGCCTGTTCAGAACTTTTCAGGGGACACCACTGCACGCATTCCTCAAGCAAGAGATCGAAAAACAACTCAAGACAGAAGCTGCCATCAACTCCAAGCAACTCGGCAGTCAGATCCTCTCGAAATCGGGGGAGGTCATCCTTGCGCTCAAAACCAAGATCAGCGATGAACAGCTGCGTTCTCTTTACGGCATGGTTCTGTGGAACACCATCGCAGAGCGTGACGAGAATTGGCATTTCTGCAAGCAGGAGAAGTCCTGCCCGGAAGCAACGAGTGCAGTCCTCTATTTCAGAGACCGCAACTAAACCTTAACAAACAAACTCCATAGAGAGGGGGCCGTGTGTGAACGGCCCCCAAAAGGCACAAAAGTCTATTTAGGCTTATAAGTCATAAAGCTCTTGATCAATCGACTTTTGGGATCGTGACAATCTCCCAGATCAACCAAATCGTAGGCGGCCTTGACTGCCTTGCCAATCGTCTGATTAACAGCATCAAGGCCATGATCTGAAACCGATCTCAGATACTCGCTCATCAAATCTTTATCGTTTTGAATTGTAAGAAAAATTTCGTCTGTGATTTTCTCGTTGAACTTGGCAATTGCTTTACTGGCAATTTCTTTGGGGGTCATGACATTCCTCCTGTCTGGTTAGATGTAGAACAACACAAGCACCTAAATTTTCATTTTTTCTACAAATTAAGTCTTTAAGCAATTGTCATGCCGGAACAATTGCCCCTCGCCCTAAATATATCCGCACTTTTTAGCGACGCTACAGGTGCTGCTCTCCGCTTAATCGGGACCATAATTTCCTGTTTTTTTTGACCCATTGAATACATTCACTCAGGCTCAATGAGTGAGGTCCCAAGTATAAATCTTATAGTGAATTCTTGGAATGTCAGCTTCAACCGCAATTTCAGAAAGAAACAAGTGGAGCTGATGATACATCGACAAATCCCTTACAAAGCCTTGGCTCGGTTTCCTCGGTATAGGTGGACGCCCTTGCCAAATACTGTGTAGTGGCTTCAATGTAAAGCTGTCCCATGGAACGTGCAGCCATCCGATAACTTTTATATTCTGGACATGTTCCGAGAAGGCCAAATGCTTTAACACGAGGTTCGTTATTTTCATGGCGACCCCGATATTCATTCGAGTCGGTCTACCTCGTTCATTTGTCTTTCCCCAGTCAGAGACTAGGGACATCCCAATATCAAAGGCGAATTGGTCGAATTGTTCCTGTTTCTCGAGAGCGTTTAGATTTGCAACCAGTGTGTGGGGCGCCTTGTGCCAACGCCACTTGCTATATCGCAGTGAAGGGGTTTCATAGTGAAACGCCCTGTAAATGGTATTATCGACTGCAAACGTGAGTATATCTTGCGGGGACTTGCCATCTAAGTCTCTTTTCCGATATCTGTCGATAACAGGTTTGGCTTGGAACTGTCGTAGCTGTTTAATCAGCTCCTGTCTGTCTGAGAATTTAATTTCTTGTGGTTTTTCAGCAGGCTTAGGCCTAATCTGCTCTAACTTTCCTAAGCTGTACTTCGTGCCATAAAGTGCTGCCATGTTGGTTGAACGGAACGTTCCTGGGGGAAACTCTTTATCAAGAATTGCAAGAATCTTCTCGTCTGTTTGTTGTTTGTTCAGTAGCTCGACAATCCTTCCCCTACGGTTAGGTCTCATGAATTCCACCTTAACAGGCCAGGGATAGTGCGCCCTGGGGTCGGGGGGCAGGTCTTGCCATGCCACAAAGCTGGCAAGGAAAGACTTGACCCCTAAATTCAATATGGGGTGGCGACATCCTTGGCGGAAGCCTCCATCAGCAGCCCGGCCTGCTCCGGGTTGGCCAGCAAGCCCCGGGGGGGCACTGCTGCCACTGATGCAGGGTGGTGCGAATGATTTCGAAATAGCCCGGCGTCCGCACGACTTCTTGATATCCCGGGACTGCCCCCACCCACTTGCCCAGTCGGACGTTGCTTTCTTGTGTGAGATAAAGGGTGGGCAATCCCATAAGCGCCGGTCCGTCCATGCCGGCAGTGGTGACACCAATCTGGCCCACCAGGCCGTG
>CALZLE010000279.1 GCA_945788205.1 uncultured Desulfuromonadales bacterium | reverse complement strand
TGACAAATTCCGGACCTGACAAAACGGGTCAGTCGCCAACAGTCAAACTCACCAATTCCGATTTCTGTGACGATGAGATTAAATCTTTCCCTCTGTAAAGCCTCAACCGCTTCGAGGCCAGAGGAAACCTCTGAAATTTCCAAGGACAGGGATTCTAACTGTTGACGCAAATGTGCTCGGTCTTCGTCACTAGAATTAACCAACAATAGGCGGGGGACTATCTCCATCGTTAAGCACCAAGCGTTTTAGATTAATTATAAATATTAAGTGTGATCAGCAAGAACACACCAACACAACATTAACAGCAGCTTATTATTTGTTATTTTCTACCCTAAAGAAAAAAACAAGTCAAATTAAATAAACATTCAAAAACACAATAAAAAATAGGTATTGTCAGTGCTCAGAACATTAACTGATAACATTTCTTAACACTCTAAAACAGCAACCTGACAAAAACCTGATTGAGAGCTACAAAAAAGACTGATCGCGTGCCATAATTTACATATCATTTCCTAAAAAAGAAGATTCGTCCATGCCACTGCCTACTCCGCCGATCACCTCTCTGCTCCCTCGTGTCTTACAGGAGCTCGAAGAGCACCCCATCCTGATTTTGCAAGCACCACCGGGAGCGGGAAAAACAACATGCATTCCTCTCGCGCTCCTGGATGCCGACTTTATGCGCAAAATATCGATTCTGATGCTCGAACCTCGACGTTTGGCAGCAACCAATGCCGCTCGTTTTATGGCTGCGCAGCTTGGGGAAAAGGTCGGGGAAAGAATCGGCTACAGCATTCGCTATCAGCGTCAAGTTTCCAAAGCAACGCGCGTTGAAGTTGTCACAGAAGGTATTTTGACTCGACGGCTACAACGCGATCCGGAATTAAACGATGTCGGGCTGGTAATTTTCGACGAGTTCCATGAACGCCACCTGCAGTCCGATCTGGCGCTGGCCCTTTGTCGCGATGTGCAAACAAGCTTACGCAACGACCTTAAAATACTCATTATGTCGGCGACCCTCGACAGCTCTCCCCTCGCCGAGCAACTGCAAGCCCCGTTACTAACCAGTGAAGGCCGTAGCTACCCGGTCACCACTCACTACGTTCCGGGCCAACAGCAGCACTCCATAATTGACAAAACCGTTACCACCGCGCGGCGTGCGCTTACAGAAACCGACGGAGACATACTCGTTTTCCTTCCGGGAGAAGCGGAAATCCGGCGTTGTCAGCAAGAATTGTCAAAAACAGGCTCGCTCCTTGTCTGCCCACTGTTTGGAAACTTGCCTTTCGCCGAACAAGAGCGTGCTATCCAACCTGCCAAGCAGCGCAAGATCGTGCTGACAACCAACATTGCGGAAACCAGCTTAACGATCGAGGGAATCAGTGTCGTTATTGATAGCGGCTACAGCCGCCAGCCACGTTTTGATTCTGGAAGTGGACTGACACGCCTGCAGCTGAGACGGATTTCCCAAGCCAGCGCAACCCAGCGTGCTGGTCGCGCTGGTCGCCTTGGCCCGGGTCACTGTTATCGTCTCTGGAGCGAAGGAACACACCAGGAACTGCTGCCATTTACCCCGGCGGAAATCAGAACTGCCGATCTGGCACCACTGGTTTTAAACTTGCTCGCCTGGGGAATCAAAGACCCGACAACCCTGTTCTGGGTCGACCAGCCCAGCCCTTCTGCCTGGCAAAGCGGCATCGACCTGCTGCGAATCCTCGGTGCTTTGAATAATCAACAGCAACTCAACAGAATTGGACAAAGGCTTGCTGACCTGCCGATCCACCCGCGACTCGGCCGCTTGTTGATAGCCTCAGAAGATAATGATTTAATCGACCTCGGCTGCGATCTTGTTGCCCTGTTGGGAGAACCAGATCCCTGGCATAAAAAACTTGCGACCCACAAAAGTGACAGCGATATTCTCGATCGACTTGAGGCCTTCTGGCAGCGGAGAAAAGCACGAGAGGTTGCAGCCATTGAACGAACCAGTCAATACTGGCGTCGCTACTTCAAACGACCGACGGGGACAACAGTCCGAAAAACAACAACCGACCAGCTGGCGCTACTCCTTTGCGCTGCCTACCCTGACCGAATCGGCAAAGCTCGACAGCCAGAGTCCAAACGCTACCTGCTCAGTTCCGGCCAAGGGGTGCAACTCGGGGGCAGATCAGCAGTACAGAGCGCTGAATTCTTAATCGCAGTCGATCTCCGCAGCCAGAAATCGGGAGAAGCAGAAATCAGCCTGGCCAGCCGCATCGACAAGTCAACCCTCGAACAGCTCTATCCTCAGCGCCCTTGGCAAAGTCAGTGCTATTGGGATCGGGATGAGGGACGGATTATCGCATGCGAACAACAGTTGGTCGGCTCGCTGCCGATCAGTCAACGACCCGGCAAACTAAATCAGCAATTGGCAAAGCAGGCGATTATCGCGGCAATTCGCAGCGAAGGGCTAGAGTTGCTCGGCTCGAGGAAAAACACGGAACGCTTTAAAGCTCGGCTTCAATTTTTGCACAGCCATCTTAAACAGCAGAAATGGCCAGACTTTTCCGATCAAACACTCATCGATACACTTGAGGATTGGCTACTGCCATTTCTCGGCAAATCGCGCAATCGCAACGACCTGCAAAAAATCGATCTGCAAACCGCGCTGAGCAGTCGCCTTGACTGGCAACAACTCCAACAACTCGACAAACTGGCTCCCGAGCGGATTAATGTTCCCAGTGGGGCCAGAATTAATCTACAATACCCCAAGGACGAAACGCCGATCCTCGCGGTAAAGCTGCAGGAGATGTTTGGTCAACTCGAGACACCCCGGATTGCCAACGGACAGGTGGCAGTAATTATCCACCTGCTATCACCTGCGGGACGCCCTTTACAGATCACCCAGGATTTACGCCACTTTTGGGAGCACAGCTACCCGGAAGTACAAAAAGAGATGAAAGGCCGCTACCCGAAGCATCCTTGGCCGGACGATCCACTCACAGCCATTCCGACAGCCAAAACCAAAGGCAGACTGGCTCAACAGGAGAGATGATATGTCATACGAAAACCTGCTGCTGGAAATCGATAACCACGTTGCCCTGCTGACGATCAATCGCCCCAAGGCACTCAACTCTCTTAATCCTCCAACTATAGACGAGCTTTCGCGGATGTTCGCCGAGTTACAGGCCAACCCAGAGGTAAAGGTCATTATCCTGACCGGTGCAGGCGAAAAGGCTTTCGTCGCTGGTGGCGACATTTCAGTCATGCAACCGCTCGGACCACTCGAAGCCCGCAGTGTCGCGCAGCAAGCTCAACAGCTTTTCAATGAAATCGAGTATGGCAACAAAGTTGTCATTGGAGCGATTAACGGCTACGCTCTCGGCGGTGGCTGTGAACTGGCAATGGCTTGTGACATTCGCATTGCATCGGATAATACCAAGTTCGGACAACCGGAAATCAACCTCGGCATTATTCCTGGCTGGGCGGGCACACAACGATTACCTCGGCTGGTCGGAAAAAGTAAAGCCAAAGAGCTGATGTTTACCGGCGATATGGTTGACGCAGTAGAAGCAGAACGGATCGGACTGGCAGATCGAGTGGTCAACCAAACGGATTTACTCGAAACGGCGCAACAGATGGCGGGAAAGATTGCCAGCAAACCGCAGGTCGCAATTGGACTGATTAAAGAAGCGATCAATAACGGCCTGGAAATGGAGAGTCAAAAAGCCTTTGCCTACGAAGCAGAGCTTTTTGGGCTCTGTTTTGCCACCGAAGACCAGAAGGAAGGGATGGCGGCGTTTCTGGAAAAACGACCGGCAGTCTGGAAAAACAAATAACCTCTAAGCAGAAAGACAGACAATGGAATATCTGATTTTATGGATCGTGTTCGGTGCTGCCGCAGGCTCACTCGCTAAAGGGAAAAACCGCAGTGTTCCGCTCTGGTTCTGCGTCGGCATACTGCTCGGCCCCTTCGCCGTACTCATAATCGCAATATTGAAACGCCAGCCTGGACCGGAAAAGAATTACACCTAACAACAGGAACCGCTATTGCTGCCGTTTTTGCAATGCAGCCTTAATTTCATCAACGCAGCGATAGGGAATTTTCATCCCTCGGAAACCGCTGCCAATCTCGATATTCGAGCCCGGATCACCATGAAAATCAGACCCACCGGTCACGATCAGATCATGCTGCCGGACCAGCTTGATCAGCCAGTCGGTGTCCTCCATATTTGAACCGTTATTGTACACCTCAATGCCATCCAACCCGAGCCCGACCAGTTCGGCCACCAGTTTTTCCAGCTGGCGTCGCTCGCGGGTGATGTATGGAGGGTGTGCAAGCACGGCGATACCACCACTGTTCTGAATCAGACGGATCGCCTCATCGACCGGAAAATAACGTTTCGGCACATTACAAGGCACCAGATAGCGGTTAAACGCTTCTTCGTTGTCGACCACATAACCACCTTCGCGTAAAGCCTGAGCAATATGTGGACGACCGATGGTCCCGCCGGCCAGTTGCCGCACAGCGTCCGGGTCGAGCGGAGCCCGCCCTTCTTCAGCCAGCTTTTCGTTGACCCGATCGATAATCTGCCGATTGCGACCAGCGCGGAAATCCTGAAATTCGCTCAGCTCACGATTTAAGTAGGGATCCTGTGGATTAAAACCGTAGCCGAGCAAGTGCATATCATAATACTCGTACCACTGGGTCGACAGCTCGACTCCTGCTATTACCTCGACTCCCTGCTCACGACCAGCCTTTTGCGCCGCAGCGATGCCATCGACGTTATCGTGATCAGCCAGTGAAATTGCCGCCAAGCCTGCTTCGGAAGCCATAGAGACCAGTTCCTCCGGCGAATAGTAACCGTCGGAACTGGTTGAGTGAATATGCAAATCGACGAGTTTTGTATCCATGGTGATATTATTTCTTTTTCTTGACCCGGAAGCCAGATTTTTCCAGCGCACTGGCCAAATCGGTCGTTACCGGTTTCGTTTCAGTTTGTTTTTCAGTCCGCTTTTCCCGTTTTTGCGGACGCTCTGAAGCATCCCCAGAGTCGGTTTTCATGCTCAATGAAATCCGCTTGCGCTGCAAATCGACCTCCAGCACCCGCACCTGAACTTGCTGCCTGACCTTAACAATCTGATTCGGATCTTTGACGTATCGATCAGCCAGTTGGCTGATATGCACCAACCCGTCTTGATGAACACCGATATCAACAAAAGCACCAAATGCTGCGACGTTAGTGACCACTCCATTGAGCCGCATCCCCTCTTGCAGGTCTTTCATCTCCATGACATCTTCACGGAAGGCCGCAGTGGTAAAAGTTTCGCGCGGGTCACGACCCGGTTTTTTCAACTCAGCGAGAATGTCTGCCAAAGTTGGCAGTCCAACATCGTTACTGACATATGCGTGCAAATCAATTTTTGCGAGTAGCCCCGATTCCGAAATCAACCGCGACACCGTGACACCAACGTCGGCCGCCATCTTTTCTACCAGCGAGTAACGTTCCGGGTGTACGGCAGTGTTGTCGAGTGGCTGCTTAGCGTCACGGATGCGCAGGAACCCGGCGGCCTGTTCAAATGCCTTTTGACCAAACCGCGAAACATTCAATAATTCATTACGACGCTCAAAAACGCCTTCTGTGTCACGGTGACGAACAATCGCCTTGGCCAGCGACTCGCCAATTCCTGAGACAAAGCTGAGCAGTGCCCAGGAGGCGGTATTCAGGTCGACGCCGACATAGTTGACGCATGATTCGACCACTTCGTCGAGGGACTTTTTCAGCGCGGTCTGACTGACATCATGCTGATACTGGCCGACGCCGATACTCTTCGGATCAACCTTGACCAGCTCGGCCAACGGATCCTGTAAACGCCGGGCAATCGAGATGGCTCCCCGGACAGTCAGATCGAGATCGGGAAATTCTTCGCGGGCGATATCGGATGCCGAATAGACGCTGGCGCCTGCTTCGCTGACCATAACCACCGGCAGTTTCAAGCCAGCAGCCTTTAACGTCTGGCGGACAAACTGATCCATCTCGCGTCCGGCGGTCCCGTTGCCGACAGCAATCATCTCAACGCTGTTATTCTGCAGTAAACGGAGCAAATCCTTTTTCGCCGGTTCGATTCGGCCACTACCAGCATGCGGATAGATGGTGACATGCTCGAGAAAGCGACCGGTTGCATCTACGGTTGCCAACTTAGAACCGGTCCGCAACCCGGGATCGATACCAAGCACCCGACGGCTGCCGGCCGGAGCAGCTAACAGCAGGTTGCGCAGATTTTCGGCAAATACGCGGATCGCTTCATCATCAGCAGCTTTTTTTGCCTGCAACCGTAGTTCGACCTCAATCGAGGGCGCGAGCAAACGTTGATACGCATCCTCAGTAACGAATCGCAGCCAGTCACGACATGCACTGGTAGCCGGAATCAATAACTTGCATAAACGCTGCAGAATTTCTTCTTCCGGCGCAACGATCGACAAGCGCAACAGTTCTTCTTTTTCTCCCCGACGCATCGCCAGCATCCGGTGTGAAGGAACCTGCCTGAGCGGCTCGCTGAAATCGTAGTACATCTCATACTTACTAACGGTCCCAGCCTTGCCCCGTGCCAGTTGCGAGCGAAACTCACCCTGTTTCCAGGTCAATTCACGAACCACAGCTCGCGCCTCGGCGCTATCGGCAAACTGTTCGGCGATAATGTACCCCGCCCCGGCCAGGGCAGCTTCAGCATCGACAACATCATTTTCAGTATCGACGAAGGGGATCGCTGACAGCAGTGGATCGATAGCCGTACCGGATGCCGTCAGTAATTTCTCCGCCAAAGGTTCGAGACCACGCTCGCGAGCAATGGTCGCCTTGGTTCGACGCTTCGGTTTGTACGGCAGGTAAAGATCTTCCAGTTCGTTTTTCTGACGACAAACGAGGATTTTGGACTGCAGTTCAACCGTTAACTTTCCCTGTTCTTCAATCGATTTAAGGATTGTCTGGCGACGCTCGTTGAGTTCTTTGTGATAAATCAGACGTTCTTGCAATTGGCGGATCTGTACTTCATCCAGTTCACCAGTCACTTCTTTCCGATAGCGGGCAATAAAGGGAACCGTCGCGCCTTCTTCCAGCAGGGAAACTGTCTGGGAAACTTGCTCTATTTTCAGGCCGGTTTCTTTAACCAGCAGTTGTACAATGTTGTCTGGTGCAGACTTTGACATACAAGAAATTCCTTTTACGTGAAATCGAAGTGGGCGATGTTAACACGCGTCTTTCGCTTTGCAAAGGGAAGGATACTTGACCATTACAGCGTCAGCGTGTACACATGAAACAACTGAATGCAACTTACGAGAAATACATGCCTCCACGTCTTGACGTTAAAAATCTCCGTAGTTATTTTTTCACCCGCTCTGGTCTGGTAAAGGCCGTTGACGACGTTTCCTTTTCCATCAACAAGGGGGAAACGCTGGCACTGGTTGGTGAGTCGGGCTGCGGAAAATCGATGACCGCACTCTCTTTGCTGCGCCTGCTCCCGGAACCGGGCAGAGTGGTCGGTGGTGAGATACACCTTTCGGGGCACGACATGTTGATGCTGCCAGAAATCGAAATGCGGCGTATTCGTGGCAATGAAATCTCGATGATCTTCCAGGAACCGATGACCTCCCTGAACCCCGTGCTACGGATCGGTGATCAGATTGCCGAGGTTCTGCAGCTTCACGAAGGAGACAGTGAGCAGCAAGCTCTCGGCAAAGCGGCTGAGCTGCTCACCCTGGTTGGAATTTCCGATCCACAGCGGCGGCTGGGCGATTATCCGCATCAGCTCTCCGGCGGTCAACGTCAGCGAATCATGATCGCCATGGCTTTGGCCTGCAATCCTAAACTGTTAATTGCCGATGAACCGACCACAGCCCTCGACGTCACCATTCAAGCGCAAATTATGGATCTGCTGCAGCAGCTGAAAGAAGAGCGGCAGATGGCAACGCTGCTGATCAGTCACGATCTCGGTGTCGTGGCCAGCAATGCTGACAAGCTGGCAATTATGTACGCTGGCAAAATCGTTGAAACCGGGCCGGTGAGTCTGCTGTTCGACAACCCCCTGCATCCATACACACAAGGTCTCCTCAACTGCATCCCGAAGTTAGGTCAAAAAGGTAAACTTTCGACTATTCCCGGCCAACTACCAGATTTGCGAGAACACCAAGATGGTTGTCTGTTCATTGACCGTTGTGATGTGCCGAGTCAACCCTGCGGCTCCCAGTCCCCAGATTTACTCGAAATTGAACCGGACCACTGGGTTCGCTGCTGGAGATATTGATCATGCCGTTGCTTGAAATCCGTAATTTGCGCAAAAGTTTCCGCAGCACAGATTCTTTTGGCGGCAGCAAAGGACAACTGGTCGCGGTTGATAACGTCTCCTTTACTTTGAAAGAAGGAGAAACCCTCGGCTTGGTGGGCGAATCGGGCTGCGGAAAATCGACCACTGGAAAACTGATCATGCAATTGCAACGGGCAGATCAAGGACAGGTGCTGTTTTCCGGCACAGAACTGACTGGTCTGTCATCGCGCCAGATGCGCCCCTATCGCCGGCAGCTACAGATGATTTTCCAAGATCCCTTTTCGTCACTCAACCCACGGATGACCGTTGGCGAAATCCTCAGTGAACCTTTCATCATTCACAAACTAGCTCCCGGTCGCCAAATCCGGGAACGGGTGATCCAGCTGCTGGAAAAAGTTGGCTTGAGCGCTGAGCACGAGCGCCGCTACGCACATGAATTTTCCGGCGGCCAACGGCAACGAGTCGGCATTGCCAGAGCTCTGGCCGTGCAGCCAAAGCTGATTATTGCCGATGAACCGGTTTCGGCCCTCGACCTTTCGGTGCAGGCGCAGATCCTCAACCTGCTGAAGGACATCCAGCTGGAGCATAATCTCAGCTACCTGTTCATTGCCCATGATCTGGCCGTGATTGAACATGTCAGCGACCGAATTGCCGTGATGTATTTGGGTAAAATCGTTGAGCTGACCAGTGCAGCAGATCTGTATCGTACGCCGCTCCATCCCTACACTGAGGCGTTACTGAACGCCGTACCTATTCCAGACCCGGAACAACCTCGCCCAGCTCCGTTGTCCGGCGAAATCCCCTCGCCGATCAATCCACCTAGCGGCTGCTATTTTCACCCCCGCTGCCCCTATGCCGACAAACTCTGTCGAGAGACTTCCCCGGCGCTGATCGATAGCGGTAACAATCATCTGGTTGCCTGCCATCACAGTGCGCAGGTCGGCCGCTATTTGCTGCAACGAACCACTTCTTGACACTTCTGTGTCACAAATGGCACAATTCGAAATCTCATTGTCTTTAAAATGGATTTCGCTATGCCGTCCACAAAAAACACAGGTCCAATCACGAGCGTCCACGAACGCTGCCGCATTTGTTACGCATGCGTCCGCAATTGCCCCACCAAAGCGATCGGCGTATTTAAAAAATCGACTGAGGTTATCCACCACCGCTGCATCGGCTGCGGTAAATGTATCCAGGTGTGTTCACAAAAAGCCAAGGTCATTTCTGACGCAATAACAGAAACTGAGGAGCGGCTGCGCAGCAAAAAACCGGTCGTCGCTGTCCTCGGCTGTTCTTTCCCGGCCTTTTTCTACGACCTCGATCCAGCGCAAATGGTCACCGCGCTAAAAAAGCTCGGCTTTGACGAAGTCCTGGAAGGCACAGCCGGCGTCGAGCTGATGGCCCCGGAATACAAGGAACTGATCGAGCAGAAACTCGATCAACCATTGATCTCAAGCCACTGCCCGACGGTGGTCGATCTCATCGAACGGCACTATCCCAGCCTGCTGAAAAACCTGGTTCCGGTCGTCTCACCGATGGTTGCCATCGGCCGCTATATCAAAGCTCACCGAGGCCAGGACATTCAGGTTGTCTACATCAGTTCCTGTATCGGCGGGAAATTCGAAATTTCCTCAGATGCCGTAAAGGGTGCTGTCGATACGGTTCTCACCTACAGTGAACTGAACCGGATGTTAGGTGAGCGCAAGATCGACCCGCACCGGCTTGGAAAATCACCTTTTGCCGGACTGCCGACCAGCACCGGGCGCAGTTTTTCTATTTTTGGCGGTCCCTTTAACAATTTTGGCATCGTTAACAACGGTCTCGACCCAAATTTTGTCGCTACCGTTGGCGAAGAAGCCAGCATGGAAGTCATTAACGATTTGGAGGCGGGTCGCATTTCGCCACAATACGTTGATGTCCGTTTCTGCAAAGGGGGCTGTATCGGTGGCCCCGGCCGCACCAACCGACTGACGTCTTTCTCCAAACGTAACCTGATTATCAATTATCAAAATCTCGACATCCCCTATCAACCATCAGCACACTACCTGAAGGCGCCTGAACAGTTCCATCTGGATCGTCAGTTTTCCAACCGGCAGCACAAACTGGAACGCCCCAGTGGTGATTCAATCAGACGGATTCTCAATGAGACCGATAAATATGATGTACAGGATGAACTGAACTGTGCCGGTTGCGGGTACGAAACCTGCCGCGAACACGCTATTGCAGTCTATCAGGGCCTGGCGGACGCACGCATGTGCCTGCCCTACTCTATGAATCAATTGGAAGAAGACCGCACCAACCTTGAGCAGAAGTACGATCTGGCCCGCCGCGCTTTAGACCAGCAATATGCCGGGACCACAATTATCGGCAACGACCCAAGAACACAAGGCGTTCTTCACATGATTAAGCAAGTCGGTCCGACGCCGACTTCGGTTCTTATTCGTGGTGAGAGCGGCACCGGAAAAGAACTGACCGCGCGAGCAATACACGAAGCCAGCCTGCGTGCTGACAAGCCACTGGTGACCGTCAACTGCACCACCCTGACTGATAGCTTGCTGGAAAGTGAGCTGTTCGGACACAAAAAAGGCTCCTTTACCGGTGCGGTCAACGACAAGAAAGGGCTTTTTGAGGCGGCTGACGGAGGGACCATTTTTCTCGACGAAATCGGCGATATTACGCCAAAACTGCAAGCTGAACTACTGCGGGTTCTCGACAGCGGTGAAATCAAACCCGTGGGGAGTAACAAAACCATCACTGTTGATGTGCGGGTGATTGCAGCCACCAACAAAGCCCTTGAAGAAGGAATTTCAAGCGGCTGGTTCCGCGAAGATCTATTTTATCGCGTCAATGTTTTCACTATCACCCTGCCACCATTACGCAATCGGCTTAACTCACTGCAACAGCTGGTTGATCATTTTCTCAATCATGCTGCGAGACGGCTCAACAAAACGATCCACAAAATTGACCCTAAAGCCAGGCAGGCACTGATGTGCTATCACTGGCCCGGCAATATTCGTGAGCTGCAAAACATCATTGAACGGGCGGTTGTGCTCTCCCCTGATCAAGTTATTCATCTTGAACAGTTACCGGTCGTCTTTGGTGAGCTTTTGCGGAAGCAGCTCGGGGAAATGACCGCAGCAGAAACTGGCCTACGACTACAAAGAGACCATCAGGCTGATAATATTGAAGCGGACCTGCTGATTCATTTTTTGCGCGAAG
>CALZLE010000278.1 GCA_945788205.1 uncultured Desulfuromonadales bacterium | reverse complement strand
CTGAGCAAAGCCACAATCACTAGCACCAGCAACAGAGCCATACCATCTTCGTTGCGCAGACTTTTCATCCACGCCCCTCCGGTAGCACAAAACTACTACGGAAAGGGATGATTCGACCAGCCACCTCAAGCTCCAGAGTAATTTCCAAAAGCTCCGGCAGTCTGTTGCCTGTCCACTTCTCCTGCCAGGTCCCCTGGCGAAAATAACGGATTTGAAAACCCTTCAAACCTTCGACAAAAGGTAAAGCCTCCGAGGGTGCCAAATCGGCCAGCAGGACCTGCTCACTGCGATAGAGGGTCGCTCCCTGCTCCTCGCGGCGCAACTCATAGCGAACCCGCGAAAGCCCGCCTTTCTGCTGCAAAAACGGCGAGCCCAGCTCAGTATTAAATTCAACCGCGGACTCACCTTCAAAGGTTTTTGCCGAGGTCAGGGTCGGCTGTTTACCGGCCGGAGCCAAGCGCAGGCTACTTAGCTCGCCACCAATGCGATCAAAAAAGATCCGCACCTGATGGTAGGCTTCACCTTCCTGTTCCAGCTGTTGCTTAGCGCTGCTGACCGAGCCAAAAACACCGTAAATGGCGGTCAGTAAAAGAGAACCGATGAGAACTGCCAGCAGCACTTCAATGAGTGTAAAACCTCGCTGATCGCACCTCATTGCTCTTCCCCCCGGGGCAGAAAAGAGACCAGTTCAACCATTTCGTTCTTTTCCGCTGCTCCCCACAACACCGTCACGGTGACCTGCTTGACCTGAGTCAGCAGGGTATCCTGATAACTGATCTGCCAGCGAAACTCCTCAAACGGCGGCTCAAAACTATCGTCCTGCGGATCCCAGTTCTGCTGCGCTGGAGCTTTCAGTTCGCGTTCATTCATCAGTTGTTGGGCAAGCAAGGTTGCCCGGGTAAGCTTCTGCACCCGATCCTGAACCAGAATCGTCCGGTTGGACAGGCCGAGCAGGGTCACGAGTGCGATGGAAACGATCGCCAGCGCAATCATCACCTCGAGCAAAGAAAAGCCCTTATTACAACGCCTGACGTCCATCATCAATCTTTGTCGATCCAGTCAGCGGTGAAAAATCGATTTGGGTTGTACGGCCATCCTCAGCAACCAGAGCGACCCGAGTCTGTTCCATCCAGCCTAAAGGAAATATCCGCACCGAAACCTGACCACTGCGAAAGCTGCCCTTGCCATCCACCTCAACCTGCTGCAGGTTCAGGGGAGTCAATACTGTTTTCCTCCCGAAAACTTCCTTTTCGATGCTCCCATTTTTTTGTCGCAATCGATAAGCGGACAACTGATTCCGATCCAGATCGAAGGTCAGCAGATGCTCATCACGGGTCAAGGTCGCCTCATTATAAAGCTGCTTAACCACCCCCGCGACCCGCCGCAAGCTACGACGTTCAGCACTGTCACCCCGGTCCATCATCAACGGCAGACTGAGCAGGCTAAGCATCGCCAACAGACCGACAACCAAGATCAACTCGATCAGCGTAAAGCCAGCCTGCTTAGTTGAGGTCCCAATTGGCGATATCGGCATCGTCGCCCTCTCCTCCCGATTCCCCATCAGGTCCGTAGGAAAAAAGATCGAAATCCCCGTGCGCACCTGGTGAAAGATAACGATAATCCTGTTCCCAGGGGTCGAGCGGTATCTTCTTGATGTAACCGCCAGCCTTATAACGAGTCGGAATGCGTCCACTGCCCGGTTTTTCCACCAAAGCCCGCAACCCCTGTTCCGTCGAGGGATAAAAGCCGTTTTCCAGCTTGAACATGCTCAACGCTTCTTCAAAGCTGCGAATCTGCGTCGCCGCTGTGGTCCGGCGCGCTTTTTCCGGTTCATCGAGCAGTCGCGGGACCACGATACTTGCCAGAATTCCGAGGATGACTACCACAACCATAATTTCAATCAGCGTAAAACCACGCTGACTACCTTTAATCAATCGAAACATACTTTTTTCTCCATTCAACCCATCCCCTGGCTGGCCTGAAAAATCGGCAGCAAGACTGCCAGAACGATAAAACCGACCACTGAACCCATCAGCAGAATCATCAGCGGCTCAAGCAGGGCCATCAAACTGTTCAAGCGCGTCTGAACCTGATGTTCATAAATCTCCGCGACCTTGATCAACATCCCCTCGAGCTCACCGCTTCGCTCACCAACGGCAGCCATCTGCGCTAACATTCCGGGGAACACGCCTGCTTCGCGCAGCGGCTCGGATAAACCAGCCCCCTCGGTGACCTTTTCCCGAACCACTTCAAGGGCCTGCTGCAGATGTCGATTGCCGAGCAGACCCTGAACAATTTCCAACGCTGCCAACAAGGGTACGCCACTGTGCAGCAAAGTTGCCGTCGTGCGCGCAAAGCGAGCCGTCGAATTCTGTAAACTGAGCGTACCGAATAGCGGCAATCGGAATTTGATTTCGTCAAACCAGAGGCGACCTTTGCTGGTCGACACATAGCGCCGCGCGGCCCAAATAAACAACGCCAGCAGGGCTAACAGCAACCACCAGTAATCGGCCAGAAAGCCACTGACGGACATCAGCCAGAGGGTTGGCAGCGGCAACGCCTGATCGAGGTCCTCCAGCATCCGGGTGATTTTTGGCACCACGAAAGCCATCAAAAACATCAACACACCGCTACCGACCAGAAACATCAGCAGTGGATAGGTTAAAGCGGCCCGAAACTGGGCATTAAAACGGGCCTGCTCGTCCATGAACTCCGCCAACTGCAACAACACCTTATCGAGGGTGCCACTCGCTTCGCCAACCTGCACCATGTTCGTATAGAGCGGCGGAAAATACTGGGTATGGGCCTGTAACGCCAGATGCAATGCGCTCCCCTGCAGGATGTCGTCGCGAACTCGGCTCAGCACCTGCGCGAGTCCTCCGGTTTGTTGATCGGCAACTGTGGCGAGGGCTTCATCAAGCGGCATCCCGGCGGTCAGCATGGTCGACAGCTGCCGGGTCGCGACCCCCAACTGGGTCGCATCTACACGCTTGAAGAAGGAGCGCTCGCCGACCACACGGGTCCGACCGGCGACACTCAATTTCGTCGGGAAAAGACCCTGGTCGCGCAATTTGTGACTGGCTGCCTTCTGCCCTAAAGCTTCGACCACTCCACGCTGTTGTCGGCCCTGGCTATCGAGGGCACTGTACTCATAAAGCGCCACCGATCAGACCTCCTCCTGAGTCACCCGCAACACCTCTTCCACCGTTGTCTGACCGGTCAGAACTTTTTCCAGCCCGGCTTGGCGTAAAGGCCGCATCCCCATTTTGAGGGCCAGTTGGCGGATGGTCGTCGCATCGGCATTTTCATTCACCAGGCGTCGGATCGGATCTGTAACTTCGAGTAATTCGTACAGCCCGGTCCGCCCCAGATAACCGACTTTCATACAGTGGTCGCAACCTCGGCCACGATAAAACACAGCATCTGCCGGCAACTTTTCACCTTCGCACAACTCCGCGACCAGCTTCTCGTCCGGCTGATAACTGATCCGGCAATGGGGGCAGATGGTCCGGACCAAACGTTGCGCCAGAACACCAACCAACGCGGAAGAGGCTAAAAATGGCTCAACTCCCATCTCCACCAACCGGGCCAGAGCGCCAGCCGAATCGTTGGTGTGCAGGGTGGAAAACACGAGGTGTCCGGTCAGGGCTGCTTGCACGGCGATTTTAGCGGTTTCTCCGTCGCGAATTTCACCGACCATGATCACATCGGGGTCCTGCCGCAAGATTGAACGTAAACCTTGTGCGAAAGTCAGATCAATCTTCGGATTGACCTGAATCTG
>CALZLE010000277.1 GCA_945788205.1 uncultured Desulfuromonadales bacterium | reverse complement strand
TCCAGCGATTACAGGATGCGCAGGATGCACTGCCGCAGGTGCTCGACATCTCTCCCGATAAAATCTACCTGAAGGTCCGTCAGCAGCAAAAGGACAGCAAGCGGGACGAAAAGCCGGTCCGACGCGGTATTTTCAAAGAAGTACAGGAAGGTAACGGCAGGTTTCTGGTCAATCTGACCGATTATCTCGATACCGGGCTGGCTCTCGATCATCGTCCGACCCGCAAGTTGATTCAGGAGTTGGCCGGTGGAACGCGCTTTTTGAACCTGTTTGCAGCCTCTGGTGCGGCAACTGTTGCAGCCTTGCTTGGCGGTGCGCTGGAGACAACCAGTGTCGATATGTCGCGCAGCTATCTGGAATGGGTAGAGAAGAATATCGCCCTGAACAGCTTCGAGCCGGATGACGAAGAGCTGGTGCAGGCTGACTGCCTGACCTGGCTGGAGGGAGAGCAGGGCGCAAGAGCTGGGTGCTTCGATCTGATTTACCTCAACGCACCGACCTTCGCGAACACGAAATCGGAAGAGGAGACCTTCGATCTGCAGCGTGACCATGTGAGCCTGATTGGCAAGGTGGTCAGGTTGCTGGCACCGGGGGGGACGCTGATTTTTTCCAACAATGTGCGCAAGTTCAAGCTGGATGTTGAGGCCCTGTCGGAACTTAAAATTGAAGATCTGGGTAAGCGCACCATCCCTTACGATTTTGAGCGAAATCCGCGGATTCACAATTGCTGGTCGATTCGGAGGGTTCAGGATGTTTGAGCTTGATCCACGTCTGCAGAACGACACCATCAGGGTTGGAGATTTCCCTCTATGTCGGCTGCTGTTGATGAACGACTCAACCTACCCTTGGTTTATTCTGGTGCCTCGGCGGGAAGGCAGCCGTGAAATCCACCATCTTGCAGAAAACGATCAGCTGCAATTGTGGAAAGAATCGTCAAGTTTGGCGCAGTGGATGGAATCGACCTTCAATTTTGATAAAATGAATGTAGCGGCACTGGGTAACGTCGTCAGCCAGTTGCATCTTCATCATGTCGGGCGGTGTACTGATGATCCGACCTGGCCGGGGCCGGTCTGGGGACAACATCCGGCGAAACCTTACGCTGCTGACGAGATCGAAAGAATCAAGCAACAGGCCGGTCGTGGACTGGCCGAATATCTGGGAGCTGAATCATGAAAAAAGCGCTGTTTCTGTGGGGTGGAATTCTGCTGCTGGTTTTTCTGGCGGGGTGCAGTGTCACCACCCGCGAAGTTGCATCGGATGAAAAGGTGATTTACGACGAGGGTTACCACTTCTCCGATAAGAAGGCGATTGTCGCCGATATGTCTGAATCGCTGCTGACCAAGCATCCGTTGGTCCGCTCTACTCAGCGGCCGGTGTTGATCGTTTACGGGATTGCCAATCGCACCAGCGAACATATCTCGACTTCCGCCATCACCGATGATATCCGTCAGACATTACTGGAAAGCGGTCGGGTCCGGCTGATTAACGAAACGCAGCGTAAAAATATCGCCGCGGAAACCAGCTATCAGTATGGTGGCAGCGTTGCGGCGGAAACCCGGATTTTAAAGGCTCGTCAGGTGGGAGCACGATACATGTTGACCGGTACCTTGCGCTCGATCAAAAAAGATCAGCCGCGCCAGTTTCGGCTGACCAAGAAGACTCTGATGTACTACAGCCTGAATCTTGAGCTGACTGATATTCAGACCGGTTTGATTGAGTGGGCTGATAGTACTGAGGTGATCCGCGAAGCCTCCAAGCCGTTTATCGGTTGGTAGTGCGCGCGGAGTTCTGACTGATGTTTACTCCCTTTCAAGCCGGGTTGACATATCTCTGTCGGCCCGGTTTGCTTATTTTTATCCTGCTTTTTATGCTTGTCGGGCTCACCGGTTGCGCCGGTCGGCTTAATCAGGCGAGTGCGCTCTTTTATTCCGATCAGCCGGAATCTTCGCTGGCGGAATTGGAAAAAGGGGACTGGTTCGGCAAGCGGAACCAGTTGTTGTTTTTCATGGAGCGGGGACTTGTGTTGCATCAGTTGGGGCGGTTTCAGGAGAGTGTCGATAGTCTGCTGCAGGCTGCTGAAGTGATCGACGAGGTTGAGCTGCTCAGCGTCAGTGAACAGGTCGGTAGTCTGGTCACCAACGAATGGATGATGCGCTACAAGGGGGAGTACAGCGAGCGACTTTGGGTCCACAGCTATCTGATGATGAACTTTCTGCTGCTCGGCGAATATGACAGCGCGCTGGTTGAAGCGAAACAATCACTCGAACTCCTCGGTCGCTATCCGGAGGCTCTGGGGGGCGATTATTTTACCCGGGGACTGATCGCGCTCTGTTTTGCCAATGTGGCTGAAGATAACGACGCTTATCTGGTTTATCGACGACTGGCCGAGGATCTTCCCGACCCAACACCGGTTGCGGCGGATCTGGTCGCAATCAGCAGTCGGCTCGGACAGCTTGATGAGGTGAAGCGTTTCAAAAGGCACCTACCAAAGCCATTTCCGCGTGGCGATGGAGAGTTGGTCCTGTTTGTCGCCAACGGCAAGATTCCACGTAAACGGCCCGGCAACGTGGTGCTGCCACCGTCGATCCGTTTTTCTTTTCCTTATTATGAGTCAACACGCACCCCGGCCATCGGGGTGAGTATTCTACCTCTCCATTTGCCTTTGCCAGCCCTTTCGAGTGATCTGGCTGCTGTGGTTGTCCGCTCTCTGGAGGAGCGTAAAGCTTCAATCATCACCAAAGAGACCGCCCGGGTTGCTGCCAAAGAAGCGATTTCGCAGTCGGTGGGCAACGATCACGGCAAGACCGCTGAAGCGGTGGTCCGACTGTCTCTCTTTTTGCTTGAAGAACCGGATACCCGTTCCTGGCAGACACTGCCGGGGCGCTTGACTCTGGTGCGAGTTCCCTTGCCCGCAGGGACTCATACTATTCGGGTTCGAGTCAGCGGACTCGAGCTGTTCGATATGCCGGAAATTACACTCCCCGAATTTCAGTTACGGCCCGGGCAGAGGATATTCCACTCTTTGCGCTATTAACGATCAGCATAAAGCATGAGGTTCCAATGGCATTTTCTGATGCAATTTTCTGATCTTTTTTATGCGGACCGTTAACTGTTCTCCGCGACAAATACCTTGACTCAATTTGTTGGTGACTGTAAATTAATGCCCACCAATATGCTGGGAGAATAGTATGAATGAAGGCACTGTGACTTTGACGCGTTTGGAGCGAGATCCGAACAGTCTGCTGCGCCTGCTGGTCATGGTCGGCATTATTGCGATGCTGTTGATTCTCAGTCTGACTGGTTACGGAATTTATCGCAAAGCCCACAATGAAGTTCTCCTCGCCGCGGAAGATGATGCTGTGCGCATCGCAACAGTCATGGTTGAAGAACATAATGAGTTCCTGTTCAGCTCAGGCCAGGACAATATCGCCCTCAGCCCCTCGCAAATAGATCTGTTTAACGAACATGTCCGTAAATTTCTTCACCCCTTCAGTATTGTTAAAATCAAGGTTTTCGACCTTAACCGAATCATTATTTTCAGTACCGAAGCCAAGATAATAGGCAAAAAGGTAGAGAATAATCCGCGTCTGGAAAAGGCGCTGTTCGGCGGTATCGATTCCCACAAAGAAACCAAGGGGGCAATGATCGATCTGGTCGATGAAGAGCGGTTTGATGTTGACGTGATCGAAACCTACCTGCCTGTTTTTAACAACGAAGGTAAAATTTCCGGGAGCTTCGAACTGTACCTGGATGTGACCCGCTATAGAGACACTGTTAACGACCAGGTTGTCTCATCGATTGTTCTTCTCGGAATTATCCTTTTCTTGGTTTTTGCCACGGCTTTCCTGTTTGTCAATAAGGGGGTTAGTCAGCTGAAAAAGCTGCTGGACCGGCTACAGAAGATGGCGGTCACTGATCCGCTGACGGGTGCATTTAACCGCGGTGCCGTTCTGACTCGGGCAACAGAGGAACTGGCGCGAATGGAGCGGCGTAAGGCCATTGAACAGGGAATCCACCTTGGCGTGATTATGATTGATCTGGATCATTTCAAGGCGGTCAATGACACCTACGGGCATCAGGTCGGCGACGATGTTCTGCGTGAAATGACCAATCGAGTGGAATGCTGTCTGCGCGAGTACGACGTGTTCGGACGCTATGGTGGCGAAGAATTTCTGGTGGTTGTGCCTGATGGTGATTTTCAGGGCGCGCTGGTGGTTGCTGAGCGGATCCGTTTTGAACTGAACAAGGCCCCATTTGCTTGCGGCGGGCAAAAACTACCGATTACCGCCAGTTTTGGTGTGACCTGTTGTACGAATCCACACGAAGGGCTTAATGTTGCTCTTCAGCGTGCTGATGAAGCTCTGTATCAGGCCAAGGACGATGGCCGGAACCGGGTGGTTGGCAAAGAGTAACAGTCTCGCCTTGTCAAAAATGTCGATGCGGATTTGAAAGTGCGGCGAGTCTAATATTGCATCAAGCTTGTGAGATGATGATGGCGATATCTGTCGCCGCAGAAGCAGCATAGGGTTGTTAACGGCAGCGCTGTTTGACGAGAGCTTGCTGAGGAAATAGCAAGGTCCAGCCTTTTAAAGACTGGACCTTGCGCTGTTTTGTTAGAAAATTTACTGCCGGGTAAGATCGCGATACTGAATCCGGTGTGGCTGATCGGCATCTTTGCCGAGCCGTTTCTTGCGGTCTGCTTCGTACTCTGAATAATTTCCTTCAAACCAGACCTGCTGCGAATCGTCTTCGAAGGCGAGGATGTGGGTGGCGATCCGGTCAAGGAACCAACGATCGTGACTGATGACCACCGCACAACCCCCGAAGTTTTCCAGGCCTTCTTCGAGAGCCCGCAGGGTGTTGACGTCGAGATCATTGGTCGGCTCATCAAGCAGCAGCACGTTGGCTTCTTCGCGCAGCATTTTGGCCAGATGGACCCGGTTGCGCTCACCACCGGAGAGCACGCCGACTTTTTTCTGCTGATCGCTGCCGGAGAAATTAAAGCGTGCGACGTAAGCCCGTCCGTTGACCGATTGTCCGCCCATCTGGATATGTTCTTGGCCGCCACAGACCTCTTCGAAGATGGTTTTGTCACCATCAAGTTCGCGGCCCTGATCGACGTAGCCAAGTTTGACGGTTTCACCAACTGTGAAGTTTCCAGAGTCGACAGCTTCGTTCCCTGTGATCATGTTGAACAGGGTCGACTTACCGGCACCGTTGGGGCCGATAACCCCGACAATCCCCCCGGGTGGCAGGTGGAAGTTGAGGTTTTCCATCAGCAGCTTGTTGTCGTAGCCTTTTTTCACTTCCTGCGCTTCGACCACTACGCCACCGAGACGTGGTCCTGGCGGGATGTAGAGTTCGAGTTTCTGCTCTTTTTCCAACCCTTCGTTGCCGAGCAACTTTTCGTAAGAGCTGATCCGTGCCTGACTTTTAGTCCGGCGGCCTTTGGGCGACATGCGGATCCACTCCAGCTCGCGCTGCAGGGTTTGCTGCCGTTTGCTTTCCGATTTCTCTTGTTTGCGCAGTCGCTCCTGCTTCTGCTCCAGCCAGCTGGAGTAGTTGCCCTTCCAGGGGATGCCTTCGCCACGGTCCAATTCGAGAATCCAACCCGCGACGTTGTCTAAAAAGTAACGGTCGTGGGTGACGGCGATAACGGTGCCCTGGTAGCGCTGCAGGTGCTGCTCCAGCCAGGCAACGGTTTCGGCATCTAAATGGTTGGTCGGCTCATCGAGCAGCAGGATGTCCGGTTTGCTCAGCAGCAGTCGGCAGAGCGCAACGCGGCGTTTCTCGCCGCCGGAAAGCACTTCAATCTTGGTGTCGGGAGCCGGACAGCGCAGCGCTTCTTCGGCCAGCTCCAAGCGTGAATCGAGATTCCAGGCGTCGGCGGCATCGAGGGCGTCCTGTACCTTGGCTTGGCGTTCCAGCAGTTTATCCATGTCGCAATCGGGATCGGCGAAAGAGTTGTTGATCTCCTCGAATTCAGCGAGCAGATCGACCACTTCCTGTACCCCTTCCTTAACCACTTCGCGAACAGTTTTGCTGCCATCCAGCTGTGGTTCCTGCTCCAGGTAGCCAACACTGTAGCCTTCAGAGAGGTTTGCTTCGCCGTTGAACTCTTTATCGACCCCGGCCATGATCCGCAGCAGGGTTGATTTGCCCGAACCATTCAGGCCGAGGACGCCGATTTTTGCGCCGTAAAAGTAGGAGAGGGAGATGTCTTTAATGATCGGTTGCTTGTTGTAGCTCTTGCTGACCCGCATCATCGAATAGATGATTTTCTTTGTGTCTTCACTCATGCTGCAATCCTTTTATAGTGTAATACTTGAGTTTGTAAATGAATTGCGCCTGTATAGCATTTCGGGGTGCTTGACCGCAAGCGTCGGGCGAATTCAGTCAAACGGGTTGCGGGAGTTAGGCTGTTTGTTGTTGGTCCAGTTGGCGGATGCTGTTGAGGAAATTGCGCGTCAGTTGTGGATGCAGGGTGGTGCCCGATTCTTCAAGCATGATGCTGGCGATTTTGTCAAAATCCATTCCGGCCCGATAAGAGCGGTGAGTTCGCAGGGCGTCGAAGAAGTCGGAAATGGTGGTCATTTGACTGCAGAGGTGTTGCGGCCAGTTTTTGGCAACTTTCGGGTAACCGCTATTGTTATAGCGAAGGTGGTGCTCGTAAGCGGTGACGACGGCGAGCCGCGGAATGCCGGGAGTGTTGACCAGGTATTCGGCGCCCATTTGCGGGTGTTGCTGGATCAACGCCCACTCCCGGTCGTCAAGAGCGCCATCTTTTTTCAGGATCTCTTCTGGGACAAACAGTTTGCCGATGTCATGCAGCATGGCGGCAATGCCGATTTCGTAGAGCAGTTGACCGTCAATACCGAGCATTTTCGCTTGGGCGATGTTGAGAATACAGACGTTGGTTGAGTGGGTGTAGGTGTATTCGTCGAGGTTGCGGAGTGGCGCCAGTGTCAGCAGTGAGCTGCTCTGATCGCTGAAGGCTTGCACGAAGTTGCCAACAATTTCATTCAATCCACGAACATTGACCTGTTGACCTGCCTGGACCGATTCATAAATTTCGTGAAACCGGTCAATTTCTTCAGCCGAAATTTCTTCCAGAGTGGGCCCCTCCTGCAACAGCTCCTCTGGTAGTCCGTCCTCTGAGTTCTGAATCTGGACCTGTCCAACCCGCAGATGCTCGGTTGCTTCTATTTTAAGGCCATCTGCGACCTTTTTGCTGAGGAGTTTAATCAGCTGTAGCAGCTCGATATTGTTAATGCCTTGCTTGATAGTGAGGTGGGCGATCCCTTGTTGGTGCATGAATTTGCTTAATTTGGTGACTGAAAAATCATCTTCCAGCGGTTGCTCATCGAAGATAAGTCGGTCTTCGATCAGCATCAGCGTAAATTCAGCTCGTTCCGAAAAAATCTGATTAAGGTGTTCGTTGGCCAATTGGCAAAGGTGCTCCACCTGTTTGTGCTGCAACTGATACAGACTCGCGGTGGCAGCTGCAGTTGTCAGGCGCCTTATGAAGTTGAGCAGTTCTGTTGTTAGCGAATCGGTCATGTCTGTTTCCTGAGCAGCTGGCGCAGCTTTTCTGCGGCTAAACTGTTTAGTCTCTTGTTGCGGGACTGAACCAGTTTTTGTAACAGAGGAGTGACTTTCTGGGCCGGGTATTTATCCAGGCCGCGAATGGCTTCCTTTTGCAGTTCGAGTTTTTGCGGCGAAGTAAAAAATAGATTCGGTTTAAGTAGCTTTTCTATTGTCGGCAACGCCTCTTCTGAGCCGATCCCATGTAAGCTTTTAACGAGCTGTTTTTTTAGCGGCAGGTTGGTATCGGTCAGCTTGTCCGTATTAAGCATTGTCAGGAGTTTTTGTACGATAACCGGATCTTGACTCTGTTCAGCGAGCTGAATGGCATGCAGGCACAGTTGTGGGTCAGTGCTTGCGAGCTGCTTACTGAGAAGCTTGTCGGCGCGGTTGCGATCAAATTTAAAGAGGAGTTGTAGCAACTCTTGATTGACCCGTAGGTGCGGGTGCTTTTCGAGGTGTTTAATTTTATCGATGTCGATTGGGTCGTTTTGCATCCGCAATGCTGTCAACAGGTTGCGGATCAGAAACCAGCGTTCATCGTGAAGCTCTGAGTAGATTGCCGAGTGAGCCGATTTGCCCAGACTTGTCAGGGTAGAGAGGTACGTCCGGCGGAGGGATTGATCTTCTTCAGAGGCGAGACGATCGACCAGTGACTCAGCAATTGACGCTCCACTGTTCTTGATATAATTCCCAATTTCTTGCTGTTTTTTTTCATCCCAGCGCGACAGATTGTCTAATATCTCCTGTTGGAAATCTGGCGAATTCAGCTTTTCCTGCAACTTTGATGTTCGTCCCAAGGCGATTTTTTGATTTTTTTGCGAAAACTGTTTCAAGCGTTGGTGGAGGTACGTTAATCCTTTAAAATCACCAGTTTCCAGAAAAAACTGTGTCAAATCGATCAGGTTCTCCTGCATTGCGTCGCATTGTTCCGGTTGCAGAGAGTTGTTTCCGAGCAGGTTGAAAATAATGGCACAATTGTGTCGTTCGGTTGAACTGTTGAGCAATTGCTGTCTCAGTTGGCTTGTTTCTTCGGCATCCAGTATGAAATCATGATCCTGCAGGACGACTGTGTCCAGGGTTGACTGGTAGGATTTGGGGGTGAACTTGCCTTCAGTTTCTTCTTGAAAGAGAGTTTTTATTTGATCGCCAGCTGTTTCGATCTCTTTGGTTTTGCCGCTGGTGACTTGCCCTTTGGCTGAATCATGATGCTGACTTAGCTTGCCGAGGAGGTTGACCATCGAGGTAGAAACATTCAATCCGTTCTGATCAAGCTCCTGCATCGCGAGATCAATTAATGGTGACGGGAATGTTTGCAGTGTCTCTTCGGCGGCGACTGGATTGTTGTCGACGTGGCGAAAGGTGCTGTCGAGGAATTGTCGGCGCAACTCCGGAGTCAGTTGTTCGACCAGTTGGTGGAATTGCTGACCCGGGGTTTGTTTATGCTCTCCGGTTGCCCGCAGCTGGCGAACGAAATCTGCAATAGCCTGATCGGGAGTTGACTCTATGTCTTTGCTGACGAGAGTATAGTTGCGGTTAAGGATTTCGGCGAGTTCTTTTGGGCCGAGATCTGCTAGCTTTAGTGTTTGGCCCTCATTGGGAAGGAGTGAATGACTCATCAATGCACTGAGAAAATTTTCCCACAGTGAGTTGGCCAGATCCTCCTGCTCTTGAGGGTTGAGTTCTGTGGTCTGAAAAGCAGCGTAATCGACCGGAGTGATATCGATTTGCTTCAATTGGAGTTTTTCTATCAGTTCGGATATTCCCCCTTGCTCGCTGATTAACTGACGATCCGAGTTAATCAATTCGGCAAGTTTGATGAGTTCAGAACTGTCCGGTTTGCATCTGAAGTGTAGAGCGGCAATGTCCAGCTGCGCGAGAGAATTGGCAAAATCACGAACACTCGGTTTGTTATTGGGTAGCCACTGTTGTTCAAACAGCAGAGCATCTTTTGCCACTCCGATGGAGAGGTTGTTGTGAAGTTCGAACAACGGGGTGAGCAACGCCAGCACTTTTTCCAAGGCATCGTCGATCATCGGATGGCCGGCTGGATAAGTCAGAAGGTGCCGACGGGTAATGTTCAGCTCGTGAACAAAGCTCGAGAGAGCTTCGATGTCGGCATTTATCGGTTTGATTGGGTCGGTTTGCATGTTCGAGAGTTTCTCTCAGCGTGCTCCTGATAATTTTTAGATTTTACTAATCTAGCAGATTGAGCTGACTTTGTCAGCTATTCTCTTTTTCCAGTTTGTCGAGCAGCTGCAAAAAACTGTAGGTGAGCTGTGGATGGAGTTTTGTCCCCGCCAGATTGAGCATGATATTGATGATTTCGTCGTATTCCAGTGAGTCTTCGTAGCTGCGTGTGGTTCGCATGGCGTCGTAGGTGTCGGAAATAGCTGTCATGTGAGAGCAGAGATTCATTTCCCAAGGGCGATTGGTTTTCGGGTAGCCTTGACCGTTGTATTGCATGTGATGCTCATACGCCGTTACCACAGCCAAATGTGGCACGCCGGGGGTGCCAAGGAGATATTCCGCTCCCAGGCGCGGGTGTTGTTGCATGATTCCCCATTCTTCTTCGTCCAGCGCTTCCGTTTTCCCCAAAATCCCGGGTGAGATGAACATTTTGCCAACATCGTGCAGCATTGCGGCGATGCCGATTTCATTGAGCTGCTGTCCTTCGATGCCGAGTTGTCGGGCTTGGGCCAAGTTGAGCAGGCAGATGTTGGTCGAATGGGTGTAGGTATATTCGTCCATTGAGCGCAAGGGTGCGACGGCGAGAAAGACTTCGCTCTGTTCGCTGAAGGCGTCGACGAAACCGCCGACAATTTCAGAGACACTGGAGACATCAATTTTTTGGTGATTCTGTACCGACGTGTACATATCCATGTAGCGGTCGGCTTCTTTGTTGGCAATATCTGTCAATAGCAGGTCGGCCGACTGCAGACTGTTGTCCTGAGAGCGGTAGCGAACCTCAACCTGACTGAAATGAATGTGTTCACTTTCGGTCAGGTCGACCTGTCGCTCCGGCCTTTTGCTCAGAGTGTTGATCAGTCCGAGTAGCTCTTCACTGTAGATGCCGGGTTCAATACATAAATGACTGATATTGTGTTGCTCAAGTGCTTTGATCAGCCGCTTTACAGCGAGATTATTGGCCACCGGTTTGTTGTCAAAAATCAATTGTTCGTCAATGATCTTTAACGTGAGATCACTGTGGCTGTTGAATAGGGTTGTCAGTTGGTCGAGCGCCTGCCGACAAAGACGTGAGACTTGCAAATGTTCAAGATGATAGAGGGCTGCGTTCGCCGATGCAGTAGTTAGTAATTGGATGAAACGCTGCAGATGGGCTTGGGAGGATGTGCTCATGATGTTTCTCCCGTCAGTTGCTGAAGCAGTTCGTTGGCCTGTTGTTTATGGCGGCCTTTGGCGACCTCTTGAAGGATTTTTTCCGCATCACTGCGTGGGTATTTGGCAAAGCTTTGAATGATGTCGGCTTGAAATTGTTTTTGCCGCTTTGAAGAAAACAAGCCTTTTTTCTGTAGCAGGTAACGGAGTATCGAGAGACTCTCGCGATGACCGATGAGCGCCAGAGTTGTCAGAATCTCTTTTTTGCACTGCAGGTCGAAATCATCGTCGATGTCAGTTTGAATTCTTTTGTGCAGTAGATTGAGAATTTCCGTATTTCGGCTGAGATTTGCCACTTGGATTGCCGACAGTTGCGCTTCCGGATCATCGCTGTCGAGTTCCTTTAACAGCATCTGGTTGGCCGTCGCCGGGGTGCAGTAGAACAGCACCCGTAGCACTTCCTGACGAACTTTCGGATGAGGATGGTCCGTCAGTTGGTTGACCGCTTTAAGTGTTGCGGGGGTGATATTTTTTCCCAGTAAGATCAGAAGGTTGCGTATCAGGTACCAACGGTCATCATTGAGTGATTGCAGTAAAAGTTGATTTGCATCGGTGCCGATCGCTTCGAGGATATCCATCCAGTAGCGTCGTTGACTGAATTGTTTGGCCTGTGCGAGGCGTTCGATAACCGGCTTGGTATAGGGTTCACCGACAGAGGCAACGTACTCGCGGATCGGTCTGCTCTGTTCTTCTCCCCAGATTTCAACTCCGTCAAGCACTTCAAGCATGAAAGCTTGCTGGACGTGGTTGGCCAGAACCCGCTCGTCAAGAATGTTGATCTTTGATTGACCACTCTGTAGGTAGGCTGCCCAGACCTGATAGATTTCGCGCAGTGCTCTGAAATTTCCGGTGTCGAGAAAAAAACGGCTGAGGTCGAGCAGGTTCTGCTGCATTGCCTCCTCATCTTCAAGCTCGTGGGGTTCTTCAAGCAATTCAAAAATGACAGCACAGCACTGCTGTTCAACCGATTGGTTTTCGAAGCCTGCCTTTAACTGCTCCTGCTCATCTTCCGGAAGAGTGCTGGTGGCGTTATCACTAAAAATGTTTTTCAGGGTTGATGAGTAAGTGCTTGGCAGGTAAACGTCATGTTTTTCTTCACTAAAAAGAACGTCCAGTCTGGCTCGCACCATTTCTTTGCTCATTGGTGCCGAGTCGGTGCGCGCACTATGGGTCCCATCAGTTTTCGGGTTTGCCGCCAACTGGCCGACCAGCTCGACCAACCGGGGAGAGCTTTTCAACTGTTGCTGTAGTCGTGGGTCGAGAGAGTTCTGCAGTAATTCAGGTGAAAGTTTTTCGATTGTCTGCTGCGCGGCGTCCTGATTCTGTTCGAGAACTCGAAAAGTGCCGGCCAAAAAGCTGTCCTGTAGGCGCGGCGATAGATGGTTCAATAGCTCACCTAACTCGGCCCCAGAGGAGTTCTGCTGCGGATGCGATGGTCTGTCGAGTAATTGGCCAACAAAATCATCGACTGCTCCCGCCGGGAGATCTTCTTCTTTTGTCGAGGCCAGTTTTTCGTTCAGTAGCTCAGCGATCGTCTTTGGATCGAGTCGTAGGCCGCCTTCTCCCAGGTCGAGGATATTATCCAGCAGCCCATGCAGGAAGTCTTCCCAAAGGTCCGTGTTGACCAGAGCTGAACGCTCTTTCTTTTCAGTGCTCGATTGAAAGGCGCTGTAATCGATCGGCACAATTTGGACATTGTTGATCAGCTGCTGTTGCAGAAGCAGGCTGAAACCACCGAACTCCTCAATGGTTTTTTGGTCACTGCGGAGCAATTGGCAGAAACGGATCAGCTCGTCGGCGGCCAGTCCTTGTCTGAAGCTGAGCGATGCAATACCGATTTGTGAAAGAAACGTGGCAAAGGAGCGGAAAGAAGGATTCTCTTTGTCGAGCCACTGGTGCTCAAAAAACAGCGCTTCTGGAGCGACGCCGAGAGTGATCTCTTTTCGGTTGAAGAAAAGTCTTTCCAGTCGTTCAAGAGTTTTACTGCTGGAAGCTGTTACCTGTGGATGCTCGGGCGGATAGAGGGTCAGGCTGCCGCGGGCAATGTTAAATTCACGGAGAAAGTCGGCCAGCAGTTTGCTGTCTGGGCTTGCTGTTTGTTGTTGGGCGGCTTTTTGTTCCAAAGGATCACCAATTTCTACTTCGTCATTTAGGCTTCACTCTCATTAGTATATACAATATTCGGCAGTCAGGGGAAAGTCCTTCTTCCTCAACAGTTGGCGGGGCAGTTCAGCCGAGATCGGCAATCTTGCAATCGATGCTTTTTGGTGCTAGGTTCATGGCGTGAAAATCTCTCATTTTAAGGTACAACACAGATGAGTCCCCGTGAGCGTTTTGACGTTGGCGATGCGGCTCTGGCCGCGCAACTGTTTGGCCAGCAGAACAAGCATCTTAAGCTGATTGAAAAGAAGCTTGGGATCCGCCTTGGCAGCAAGGGGACCGTTCTCACCCTCGCCGGTGAACAGGCACAGGTTCAGGTCGGCTATCGGCTGCTGGAGGAACTCTGTGCTTTGTTGCGTGATGGGATGCCGCTCTATTTGACTGATGTCGATTACGCGATCCGCATTCTTTCCACCGATTCCTCGACCAATCTCAAAGATATCTTTTTCGACACGGTTTTTGTTTCTGCCCGAAAAAAAATCATCGCGCCGAAAAGTTTGGCGCAGAAAACCTACATTGATAGCATTCGGCAGAACCATGTTGTGTTTGGTATCGGCCCGGCTGGGACAGGAAAAACCTATCTGGCGATGGCGATGGGGGTGGCGGCGCTGATGCGTAAAGAGGTCAGTCGGATTATGCTGGTTCGTCCGGCCGTCGAGGCGGGAGAAAAGCTCGGCTTTTTGCCCGGAGATCTGGCGGAAAAGGTGAACCCGTACTTGCGGCCGCTTTACGATGCCTTATACGATATGGTCGATCTGGAAAAAGCCAAGGAGATGGTCGAAACCGGGGTTGTCGAGGTGGCGCCACTGGCATTCATGCGCGGCCGGACCCTGAATGATGCCTTTGTGATTCTTGACGAAGCGCAGAATACTACTGCCGAACAAATGAAAATGTTTTTGACTCGACTCGGCTTTGGCAGCCGTGCGGTTATTACTGGCGATATTACCCAGGTTGATCTGCCACGGGGGACCAACTCGGGGTTGTTACATGCTATCGATGTGCTTGATGGCGTACCGGGGATTGCCTTTAATCATTTTAGTGATGTCGATGTGGTTCGCCACCCGATCGTTCAGGCGATCGTTCAGGCTTACCAGGTAGCAGATCGTCGGGTGCTGACGCCGAAACGTCGGTTGAGCGGCTGATCTGCTTTTCGACACAGAGGAATTATGACCAAAGAAGAACAGGAAAAAGCACGACAGGGTCGCGCTGTGGTTTTTGGCGACGGGGTACAGGGATTACGTAATCGCCGTAAGCCAAGGTTCGGAGCTTGGCTGCTGTTTGGCGTCGCCTTGTTGTTGACGCTGATTATCGTCCCCAAGGGCGGCCTTATCCCCGATTATCATGCCCCGGGAGAGATCGCTTCACGCGACATCAAGTCACCACGTGATTTGCTGGTGGAAGATAGCCCCTTGACTCTGGCCAAGCAGAATGAAGCCTGGGCAGCGGTGCCGCCGGTTTACGATTATCAGACCACTGCGGGCCGTGAGGCGGTCGAACGGATTCGAACCGGTTTGCAGTTGCTGTTGCAGTTGCGCAATATCGATAATCCCCCCAGCCAGGAAGAGTTTCTCCCGCAGCTGGAGTCGGATTTCGGTGTGCCTTTGACCTCAGTCGAATATCAGGCACTGATCGATTTGCCTCTCGATCCACAAATTCCCCGTCAGGCCAGCGAACTCTTGGTGCAGGTTTTTGAGCGACCGATTGTTGCCAATCTGCAGGTTTTTGATGCCGACCGTAAAAATCCGATTTTGGTGCGTGATCAGCTTAGTGGTGAAGAGCTGCCGAGTGGGGTTTTGGAGCGGACCTTCGGGCTGAACGAAGCTCTGGAACAAGCGAAAGCGCTGCTGGGTGAAATGCCCGGCCTTTCACCGGTCCAGCATCAGACTTTGTTGAAGTTGGTTCAACAGCAATTGCGACCAAGCTTGAGCTATAACGAAGGGGAAACCGATCAGCGTCGCCTGCAGGCGCGTCAAGAAGTAAAGCCGGTTCTGTTTCAGGTGAAAAAGGGTGAGATGGTGGTCCGCGAAGGGGAGCGGGTGACTGCCGATCAGATTCTCAAGTTACGCGCGATTCGCGATTCCGGCCGGGATAATCGGAGCTTACCGTCAGCTTTTGGATTGCTGGTTTGCATCCTGTTGCTGGTTTATATCGGTTTTTATTATGCGCAGGGGAATATTCGCAAGTTTCAACCTGATTCCCGGGATCTTCTGTTTCTGGCCCTGGTCTTTCTGGCTCTGTTTGTTCTGATCAAAATTTCAATTTTTATTGCTACCGCACTGGGCAATACTTTTTCCTATATCGATTCGACCGCCTATTTTTACGCGATTCCCTTTGCTCTCGGTGCCATGCTGGTGAGGGTGGTTCTTAATGCCGAAACCGCGCTGCTGTTTTCTGTCTGCTGTGCGCTTCTGGTCGGGGTGCTGTTCGGCAACAGTTTGCCGATGGCCCTGCTGGCGTTGACCAGCAGTCTGGTTGGTGCACACGGAGTTCGCCATTGCCAGGAGCGTTCAAATATTTATCGTGCGGGGATGTGGGTCGGGCTGGCCAATGCCGCGGTGCTGATCGGCATTCATTTTCTTACCGGACGCTCTCTTGAATTACAACTGGCTTGGAAGGTCTGTTTCGGCCTGTTTGGCGGGCTGCTCTGCACTGTTTTTGTGACCGGAACGATCCCCTTGGTTGAGGCAATCTTCAAGTACACCACTGATATTAAATTGCTGGAGTTGGCGAATATGAACTCGCCGATTTTACGGCAACTGATGGTCGAAGCACCCGGCACATATCATCATTCGATTCTGGTCGGAAACCTGGTTGAAGCGGCGGCTGAGTCGATACATGCAAATCCGTTGTTGGCCCGAGTATCTGCTTATTACCACGATATCGGCAAAATCAAAAAACCGCTCTATTTTATTGAAAATGGCGGTCATCAGCGTAACAAACATGACAAGCTGGCGCCTTCGATGAGTGCCCTGATTTTGACTTCGCACATCAAAGATGGTGTTGAGCTGGCTCGGGAGCACAAACTCGGTCCGGAGCTGATCGATATTATCCAGCAGCATCATGGGACTTCGTTGATCAAGTTTTTTTACGATCGGGCGAAAAACCAGACCGACGCCGATATGCCGCAGCCGGATGAGCAGGATTACCGCTATCTTGGTCCCAAGCCGCAGACGCGAGAGGCGGCGCTGATTATGTTGGCTGACGCTATTGAGGCTGCCAGTCGGACGCTGCAGGACCCGACCCCGGCGCGGATTCAGGGTATGGTGCAGAAACTGATTAATAATGTCTTTATTGATGGTCAGTTAGATGAGTGCGATCTGACCCTTAAGGATTTGCACCTGATCGCCAGGAGCTTTAACCGGGTTTTGGCGGGCTCGTTCCATCATCGGGTTGATTATCCAGAGCCGGTTCACATCGTGCGGGAAAAGAACGAAAAAGAGCATGGTAGCGACAAAGACGTTGTTGTTGTCGAGGTAAAGGAAAAGCATGAGAATCCAGATCGAGAATCGGCAGAAGAAACAAAAGATCCTGAAGCGGCCTCTGCGCAAGATAGCCCGGAAGATCTTAAGCGTCTCGGGATATCCTGACGCGGAGCTGTCGATCCTGATTCTCGACAACGCTGGAATCCAGGAAATCAACCGAGATTATCTGCAACGCGATCGACCGACAAATGTTATTTCTTTTGCCATGCAGGAAGGTGAGGGGAGTGGCTTGCAGCCGTTGTTGCTGGGTGATGTGGTCATCTCCGCCGAACGGGCTGCTGAGGATGCCCTGGAAGCAGGTATTCCGTTTGAACATGAGCTTGTTTTTCTGCTGCTACATGGAATTCTACACCTGCTCGGCTATGACCACGAACGGGGGACAGTCGAGCAGGCACAGCAGATGGAAGCTCGGGAACAGGCAGTGTTCTCGCAGCTGAAAACCGATTTTTTGACTGAAGATGGTTATTTGTAAATTGCAGCAGATGAGGGTGGCATAAGTGGACAGTGACAATTCGCAGGACTCCCCCGGTTGGTCACAGCGGCTGAAACGTTTTTTTCGTGGTCGGCCCGAGGCAACCTCGGAAGAAGAGCTTCAGGATCTGATCGATGCTTCTGAGCAGAAGGGGATTATCGACGAAGAAGAGGGTGATATGCTCCAGTCGATTCTGGAGTTGGATGAAACAATTGTTCGCGAAGTGATGGTGCCGCGCACCGATATGGTTTGTGTCGATGCTGAAGACCCACTCAGCGATCTGCTGGCGGCCATCCTCGAATCGGGCCATTCCCGGATTCCGGTTTATAAAGAAAACAACGACAATATTATTGGCCTGGTCTATGCCAAAGATTTGCTCCGCTTCTGGGGGCAGTCGATCAACGAGATTAAGCTTGAAGATGTCTTGCGTTCTCCCTACCTGGTGCCAGAGTCGAAACTGGTGAGCGACCTGCTGCAGGAATTCCGTGAGACCCG
>CALZLE010000276.1 GCA_945788205.1 uncultured Desulfuromonadales bacterium | reverse complement strand
TGTTGATTCATGGACTTTCATTCCCGGATCCTGCCACTCGTTCCACCAGTGACGGTAATCCTGCTCGGAATAATCCTCTCCATTTATTTGAATCAGGAAGTCGCCCCCCCAGAATGCCGCGGCATCAGATGCCGGAATAACAAACAACAGCAAACCACACAACAAAACCAGGCAACTTTTCAATTGACTCATTGACACGTAACTCCTTTAGCAAACCAATCGTTAATTATTTCTTGTGACATTTTTTCAATCAAACCGCTATTGGTGGTCACGACACCAAAGTGCAACGCTTTGCGATAATCATCTCCCCAACGTTGATGAACGCTGTTGAGCAGCAAGTGTCCGTTCTGCGCATCGTACATGCCGACATGCAAAGAGACATATGGAACCTGTGAACTGCCGCGGCGACTCACCATTCCCGCGTCGACAATTCGTCCTTGGATCACAGCATCGAGATTGAGCTGATCTTCCAAAGCTTCGTAGTCGTCTTTATACAGCAGGGTGCCCGGAAGCAACCGCTGCCGCAACAGAAACATTCCAACATCGCCTTCCTGAACGGTATTAAACCGTTGACTCTGGACCAGTTCCGCAACAAACATTCGTCCGGCAAGGATGGAAAGTTCGCTTTTCCGGGTCCAGTTTTCAAACGGCAGGACGGCAACACTGCAGATATTGGTTTTAGCTGCGGCAACCATTCGGGTCTGCAGTTTTGTGTTCCCGGCGCAACCGACCAACAGGAGCAACAAAACCGACAGGAGCATATGTTGTTTCCACATTCTCAGCATCAGAAATCTGGCACCCAGGATTCGGCTTCCTGTTCCTCTATCTTTTTTTCGACGGCGAGAACCGGCAGTTTCTGTCGTTTTACACGCAATCGGTTACCGAGCACATCTTCGCCCGTAATCGTCAACAGCACATGAGTTTCTCCGACAACAGGATTAAAATCAAGCACCGCTGGCAGGGCTTTCCCCTTGCCCTTGACTAATGTCTTGCCCGACAGAGAACGTAACTCCACCTGCCAGGAAGTCAACGGGAACTCAAAAAAGCCTTCAACATTCAGGTTCAAGTTTGCTTTTTCATCCGTCGTCGTGATTTTTCCCACCACCTTCGGCGCTGAGGCCTGGAAAGCGACCCGTCTGGTATCGGTGGAGCGATTTCCGGCGAGATCCCAAACTTCCAGGGAAACATCGTAAACTCCGTTCGCCATTCGGAAACCATCGGAACTGCGACCTTCCCAGACCATCCGTTCCGGCATCTCTCCTTCATATTCTTCGTAGACAGAGGTCTCACCCGATTCTCTTTTGATTTCCAAAGCCCAACCGGCCATCGGGCGGACATTCTCGATCCGGGGAAGAATCAGGATATGATCCCGGAAAGCCAATCGTTGCCCGATCTGTACTGCCTTTTTGATCTCTATTTTCAGTCCAGGCGGCTGGTTGATGACCTCATAACTGGCAACCGATTCCAGTTTTTCCACTGTCTGCTCACGGCCCCATTCAATCCGCAGGTCGACTTTATAGGTGCCATCTTCCGGCGGCGCGAACCACTCGCCTTTGTAGCTGTCAGTGCGCCGGTCGTATTGCAGATAACTTTTGCCCGCTGCACTCTCAGCAGCGATCAAGGTTGGCCGCTCGCCCAGAAAGCGAATTTTCAGATTTGCTTCCAGTTCTTGACCACCTCGCACGTACCCTGGATACAGTTGGAGACCGAGCAACTGGTAGTCGCGCCTTTCAGATGCTTCCGGCTGATGGGCAATCTGCGCCACAGGCGCCAGAGCTTCTTTCAGCAACGGCCGCGCGAGCTCATTTATCGTTTTCGGCTCGCCAACACCAAACGCCCGAAGCTGCTCCTGAAGACTGGTCGCCTCAGAAGTCGACCATACGGGGCTGCCGTCAAGCGCATCTAGAGCAGTAAAAGTAAAACCGAGCGAAAGATCCTTTTCATCCAGTTCTGTAATGGTCCCGATTAACACCAGAGAACTATCAAACTCGGTACCAATTTTCTTGATCAGATAATTGTCCAGATACCGATAAGTCCGAACCTTGTTGCGAGCCATAAACAACTTTATTTTATTGCGTGAAACAAGTTCGACTCCCAGCTGCTTCAAGGTCGTTTCAACCACCTTGGTAAACTCAAGATTAACGCCGTTCTCCCCCTTACTGATATCAGCCATCGGCATCAACACGATTTTTTGTGCAGCGGCAGAAAAGCTACAGAGCAGTAGAACCAGAGCAGCCAGGATGCAGATCAACGCAGACTTATGAAGTGATTGGTAAAGTGACAAAAATTACTCTCCCGTCAGCGTTTCCAAAAGTCTGCGAGCAAGACGAAAACCAACCTGATTGACATCTTCACTGGCAAATCCGAACAGTCGATCACTGGTTTTGTAACCACTTTCACTGCCGCTGGCCTGCCAGATAATTTGACCGGTGTTAACATCGACCAGCCGCAATGTTGCAGCGATCACCGGATAAGAGTAGCTGCCGCTCTGTACTTCACTGAAGTCTTCAACGGCGCCGGACAGGTAAGCCTGTACGTTTAACTCCTGTCCAAGGCGCAGAGCGGTCGCCTGATCGAGAGTATCCTGTTCCTTCTGTACAAGTTCCTCTCGCAGGAATCGTTGCGCTTCACCTTTTTCAACGATTTCAAAAAGTCCACGGCTGAGAATTTCCGTTGTCACCACATCGCTAAAACGCAACTCGGCATACTTGGTTTCAGTATGATTTTCAAACGGCAAGACAACAACCCGCTTGACATAACCAAGGCCCAAACTTTCCGCAGCATAGTGGCGCGGCGTTGAAGAACTACAAGCACTAATCAGGCCAATACATAGGGCCAAAATTACTAATCCATATTTACGCACGATAGCACCTTCCCCTTTTCGTTTTCCCGCATCAGCGAGAAGAACAACATGTTTACCATCAAAAAATCATATTCAGTGAAGAATTAATATCCCAGCTATTTCCTTCGTCAGCTTTCAGATAATTGCCGGAGGTCTGCAGAGACAAACGACGATTGATCAACCAACTCAGCAGTGCACTGTACTGTTGGCTGGTCTCGTCATCAAAGTCATAAGTAAAGACAAGCTGGGATTGCAGTTTTCTGGTCCAAAGCCAGTTTGAGCTGCCACTCAAACTAGAACTGTCATTTTCGACATCAGCATTATAATCGAACGAGAGCAGCAGAATGTCTGATGGCCGGTATCCCAAGGTAAAACCGTAGCTGGTCGAACGACTGGTATCGCCGTTACTGGAATCAGACTCCGAATAGCTCAAATTGGCATTCAAATCAAGTTGCGGTGAAAGATATGCCGTCGTATTCAAATCAAACCCGTAACTGTCACTTTCGGTCCCCTCTGCCAGATCTTCAATCCGCGACCAGTTCGTTGAAAAGCTGGCCGTCAGGTCAGGATAAATCGTCGCATTCAACACCGAACTGAGCGTGTCACTGAGTGTATCCTGCCCATCATCTGAATCAGTCTCAGTCCGGGTATAACCGAGCGAAAAACTTAGTGTCGGCAGTGGCTGGGTTGTCATCGAAAGAGAGTAGGAACGATTGCGACGATCCGGCGAATTGTCTGCCTCATCATAGTTTTCAGAAACCCCGGCAGAAAAACCAACCTTATCATTCAACGTATAAACGCTGGTTAAAGAGTGATTGAACTGCACGGTATCACCCGAGTCCTGTCGGCTTTCGGCGCGGCGCAGACTGTATGAAACGCTCCACTCGTCGGTTACCCGCACGGTGCTGCTGAACTGAGTCTGCATGCTGGTTGTGTCGCGGGACTCAGTAAACACATCATCAGGCGAGATCTGTTCTATGCTCGCCTGTAGTTCCGTAACAAAAACCGGTGTCGTTGCCGCAATGGTCGCATCCGAAACAACTTTTATATAGCGTGCAGAAACCGGGGTGGGAAGATCAATGGTGACGAGGGTCCGATTGTCTTCGCTCGGATAAGTCACCGCGCCGCCAAGCAACACCCAGGTATTGCCATCATCACTGCGATAGGCTTGCCAGCTCAGCAGGCTCTGCTGAGTCAAGGTCAATTCGTCCTGCAAAAAGACCTCCATCCGACTAACGGTCTGGAAGTTGACCTGCACGGCCATGTTCTGCAGATCCGTCGTACTGAAAATGTCGATACTGGTCGGGCTATTCAAGGCACCATCAACCAAGTCAAATTGAGCCAACAAAAACCCATCGAGCGGGGTATTGTCGACGCGATAGAAACCGGTGGCAGCAGAGACATCGGTGAAGACAGTCCCGCCTGCCCCGACCCTTGTCTCTGTTGTATTCTCCGTCCACAGAAACTGTTGAGAAGCCGAAACAGAGACCCGGCCATCTAAAAATACTTCATCATAACTAACCTGGGCGGTTTGATTGATGGTTTCGCTTTCGCTGTTCTGCAAGTTATCACTGCTCGTCGAATAACGAACATCATAGAGCAAATCGACTGGCCCAACGGAATGCTCGACACTGGCACCCGTGGCCAAAGAATCGTTATCGGTTTGTGCAGGGCTAATGTCGTCCCTTGCGAAGCTCTGGTAGAAATAAAACCGCAGGCTCGGCCAATTTTCAATCTGACTGCTCAGGTTCGCGCTCCAGGAATCGGTAATCCGCATGGGCGAACCATCCCGCTCTGATCGACTTTCGGAGGCATTTAAGTTCAAAGAAAACCAGTCGTTACGTAGATCGAATGTCAGGTTTGGGTTCAGAGAGCGACTGTCGGGTCCGTCGGACGGATGATTTTCACTATAGCGTACCGACCCGGCAAAGTTCATGGCAGCGCTAAGTTCTTTACTGTAAGTCAAATTGTAACTTTCGTTAAACTGACTATTATCGCCCGTATCGCCCCCACTTTTACGATAATTCCAGACACTGGTAAAACCGAAAGGATCGCCTGCAAACACCGGTACGACGTCAAGCAGAGGCAGCACGACAGCAACAACTAAAACCAGCAGCAGGGGGATATGAGCGCGCTTGGCTGACTGCATCAAACCATAAATCCAGAGCTAATTAATCAGATTGTGTGGACCGCCGTGGCAGTCAACACAATCAGGAAATTTCTCATGCATTCCCGTGTCGTGCGGTTCAAAATGACAGGTCTCGCACTTGGGTATCCGTTTATGCTGGTTCTTATGACAATAGACACAGAGCAGCAAACGGTGCTTGGTCGTCGTTTGCTGTAATCCCTCGCCAGGCTGCGGATGACAGGGAATACAATTGTCCGAACTCAATGAATTCGGATAAACCACCTTCAGTGGTGAATGAGGCTGATGACACTGCCGACAGTCAGAGTAGGTTTGCCCCTCTAAGTGCGGATCATGACACTCCAGGCAGGACAGAAACTGGCCGTGCTGTTGATGGCAATCCTTACAGTCCAACACACTGTGATTGCTTGCATAAATCGACAATTCTTTCGATTGCTGCGGGTGACAGCTCATGCACGCCAAAGCAACTCGGGATGCATTTGTGAAATCGATCTGCAATGGTGTATGCGGCTTGTGGCAAGCGAGACAATCACTGACAGAAAAATGCTCTTTTTCAATCGGGTCATGGCAAAGGGCACAGGCTGGGATCGAATTTGCGCCACGAGGCGGATGTTCGCGGTGGCAATCCACGCAGGTCACAGCATCGCGATGCTTTGCTCCAGCCTCGTTGACCTGTTGAATAACTGTCGTATGACACTTCTGACAGTCCTCCACTTTCAGCGCCGGAATCTCAGCAGCAAACAGTTGGCCAGTCGCAAGCGACAGAACCAACCCGAACATTATAGATGAGGCTAAAAGCTTAATTCGCATAATTCCACAATGGCCGCTAACCGCGGTCTTTCCGTTCCGCAGGATGACATTTTGAACAGTCTACAATTGCCTCATGCAGATGACAAAGCAGACAGGTATTCGCCTTTAATAATTCTTTTTTCTGAACAACTTCTGTCTCAGGTTTATTAGCCACCCGCTTGGCAGTTGGCTCAACCATCGGCCCATCAGTCTGGCTGGTCGGCCCAACCGCCACCACAGCAGCAACTGGAGCCGCAGCAACGGGAGCAGCAGCAACTGGAGCAGCAGCAACTGGCGCAGCAGCAACTGGCG
>CALZLE010000275.1 GCA_945788205.1 uncultured Desulfuromonadales bacterium | reverse complement strand
CTTTTTCAATCAGGGTCCGGCGGACGATCTTGCCTTCCGGTCCGGTCTGCTTGGTGACGATTTTCATTCCCAGCATCTGTGATGATTCGTCATAAACATCGCTGAAGGTGTTGACGATCTTTACGCCACCGGCTTTACCACGCCCGCCCGCATGGACCTGTGCCTTAATAACCCAGGCATCGCCTTTCAGTTCTTTCGCTACACGCAGAGCGTCACTAGCAGTAGAGGCGACTCCACCGTCGGGAACGGGTACGCCGTAATTTCTGAGCAGCCCTTTAGCCTGAAATTCATGTAGATCCATGGCTCACCTTTCTTGTTTCGTCTGGTTGTCACAATTAGGTTCGAGAAAACACGGGATCAGTTTTCCATTTTTATTTCTTGGGTTTTGGAATGTAAGATTTCTGCCATTCGACAGATTCCCACATAAATAAATAGAAAAATGGTTCCGTAAAAAAACGTGCTTTTGAGCGTATACATGACCTGTCAGTTAAATGTCAAGTGGTCTTACCAAAAAATGGTCAACAGAGGGTCCGGGGAGTTGCTTGGAAACTATAGCTTAACGTTTTCTAAGAGCAAGCGAAGAGAGGAAAAAAACAGGCCAGAATAATGAAATTCTGGCCTGCATTTAGGTTGAGTGAAGTTCTGTAGCGAAAAAGTTATTTGGTCTTTTCCCAGTCAGCGAGGAATTTCTCGATGCCGACATCGGTCAGCGGATGTTTTGCCAGTTGGGTCATGACGCTGTAGGGGATGGTACAGATGTCAGCACCGATCAGCCCGGAATTAAGAACGTGCAGCGGACTGCGGATCGAGGCGACGATAATCTCTGTGTCGTATCCGTAATTGTCGTAGATGCTGCGGATCTGCTCGACCCCTTCCATTCCCTCGTGGCCGATGTCATCGAGACGTCCAACGAATGGTGACACGTAGGTTGCCCCAGCTTTGGCAGCGAGCAATGCCTGCAGTGAGGAGAAAATCAGAGTGACGTTGGTGTTGATGCCATCAGCAGCAAACTGTTTCGTCGCCTTCAGACCCTCGGTGGTCATCGGGACCTTAACAACGATATTCTCGTGGATTTTGGCCAACTCGCGCCCTTCGGAGAGCATCCCCGGAGCATCAAGGGCAATAACCTCTGCGGAAATCGGGCCATCAACAATGTTGGTGATTTCAGTGATGACTTCTTTGAAGTCACGACCGCTTTTGGCGATCAGTGAAGGATTGGTGGTGACGCCATCGACCAGACCCAGTTCGTGGGCGGCGCGGATTTCTTCTACTTCGGCAGTGTCGATAAAAAATTTCATCGAGGGCTCCTTTTAAGGATTAAGGGATAGAGCGTTTATTTATGGGCTTTCTTATATTCTTTGAGACATTTTTTTGAGCAAAAGTGATGTTGCTGGCCGCCAATATTGGCTGACTTGGCGTCACCGATCGGAATAAAAGTCCCGCACTGCGGATCTTCCACCATTTGTTCACCGTCACGGGAGCGGTTGCGCGGCATTTTGTCGCCCCGTTTTTCTTTCGGACGAATCATCCCCTGGATCATCGCGTAACCGACAAACCCGAGCAGAATCAGCATCAAAATTTTAATCATGGTCTATCCATTCATCATCTAAGCGGGTGATCCCCACCGCTGCCGGTAATTGAGCCACTATTTCGCTGACCGATTGCTGAAGTTGTGGGTGCGGTAAATCAGCGGCTAATTCTGCCAGCGGCAAAAGCACGAAATGTCGCTCTTGCAGGCGCGGGTGCGGCAGGCACAACGCCGGCGTATCGAGGATCAGTTGATCATAAAAAAGCAGGTCGAGATCCAATGTTCGGGCATCCCAGCGAACCGCCCGGGTGCGCCCGGCAGCATCTTCTATTTCCCGGCAAAAATCAAGCAGCTCTTCAGGTGTCAGATCGGTTGCCAGTTCAACCACAGCATTTAAATAGTCGGGCTGTCCGTCCGGGCCACCGACCGGCGGGGTCTGGTAGAGGGCTGACGCAGCAATAAGCTCGATCCGCTGATTCTGTTTCAGTCGTTTAGCGGCACTTTTAAATGCTTCGCGCGGGTTCCCAAGGTTACCGCCCAAAGCAAGAAACGCTCGACTCTTTGTCGCTGATATCATAACGTGACGGATTAAAACACAGACGTGAAAACAAAATCAATTTAGCAATTCATAAGGACTTTTCATGCAACTGAGCTTGACTCTCGGCGTGGCCGATTTGCAGCAGACCGAAGATTTTTACCGTGAAATATTACAATTAAATCCGCAGCACAGTCCGGAGGATGGGAAAACGCCCGCGATGCTCTTGCTCCGCTGTGGAGAAACCTGCATCGTGTTTCGTCCATTGATCGATCTGGAGGCCCAGCATCCAGCCGTGCTACAGAATCTGAGCCGACATTCACTCGGTGTCGGCATGCAGCTGGAGCTCAGTTGTTCCGACCTGACCGTCGTGCAAAATTGCCTTGAGCGCTATCAGTGGCCAGTCGTCTATGAGCTGGAGGATGATGAGCATCAGCGCAGCGAACTTTGGCTGCACGATCCGGATGGTTATTTGATTGTGCTGAACGAGGAATCTATTTAAGCAATTTGCCGATGATTTCCCGGTACTTGGTTTCAATCACGTGGCGCTTCTTTTTCAGCGTGTTGGTCAGCTCTTCCCCGGCCTTAAATTCTTTGTCCAGAAAATGGATATTTTGTAGCTTTTCAAATGGTTTGAAGCCTTTTTTCGGATGCAGCAATTTATTGATTTCTGCTTTGGCCCGGTCGAGGACCTGCTGATCATCGTGTAAATGTTCTTTGGTTTCTGAGATCTTTTCCATCTTTTCGGCGACAAATTCGCGCAGTTTTTCAAAATCGGGAACGATGAG
>CALZLE010000274.1 GCA_945788205.1 uncultured Desulfuromonadales bacterium | reverse complement strand
TTGTTAGACACTGACCGGGAGCGATTTCAGCCCCAAAGTGTCGACCATCCGAAAATGTCCCGGAAGTTGCTCCAAATTTAATTATGGGGCTGAATCCCGGTCAGGTCGAGCCCACCCTGAATATCGCGCAATCTAAAACTGTTGAGGCGAATCAACCCATACCGTTGCTTGCACCTTGTGTTTTTTTGGTATAATTGAAGCGATCAATTTCAAAAGGCAATTGCTATGAATATTTGGTCATCGTTTCAACAAAAAATGGGAAAACAAAGGACCGGTGATGTTGAACTAAAGATAGCGTTGTTGGCCGGGGTGTTGACGTCAGAATCAGACAAAAAGCAGCATCGGCACACACCGTCTCTCGTTCAAGAGCCAAGAGATCTTCGGCGGGCTTTGTATGGTGAAGATCGCAGTGCCGGACAGTAGGTAGTTAAGGCGACCACAGAAACTGTGTTAAATATATAGCAAAGCAAGAATAGCCCATGATCTGGTAATCATGGGCTATTTGTGTTCTGTAGAGGGTGACCTATAGGACAAACGCCGCGCCGCTCCCCCTCATATATCTTTGGATTTATGCGACCCCTTATTGATCTAGGTTCCGATAATTCCAGTTTAGTAACCTATGTAGCGGTTAAGTGGCGGTCGCAAAGTCATAGCTGGCCCTTTGAAACAACAGCCTGAGTGAGTCTCTGGATGCCGATTTCATCGTCGACACAAACGATTTTCATCGCATTCTCCTGGTTGTTCGTCTGTTCGACCTGTCCTGAATAGTCGGCTTCTCTCTCTCCAGGGAAAAAGCGGCCCGGACATCCATCCGGGCCGTAACATTGTCTGGCACTTGCTGAAGGGGGAGCTAAGTGCCGGACAAAAAGGGGGCATGCTCCGCTTCCGATGCAATTTGGCGGAGTTCATCCGTTGAGTCGACCAGGGCTTCAACATCGAGCAGGATCTTCACCTCGTTTTCAACCTTGCCCATCCCCTGAATATAACTTTTCTCTCGATTGTGGCAAGGCGGAGGTTCGATCTGCTTTGCGGCAATTTCAACCACTTCATTGACCCAGTCGACCACCAGGCCGGTGATATGGCCATTGACCTCGACAACAATGACACAGGTGCGTTCATCATAGTCACGGCTCGGCAGACCGAACCTCAAGCGAACATCCATCACCGGAATAACCCGACCGCGGAGATTAATGACACCTTTGACCTCATCCGGCAGATCCGGAACCTCGGTTATTTTCTGAATGCCGATGATTTCTGTGACGTAATTTATGGCGATGCCATAGTCTTCTTGATGCAAATGGAAGGTCAGGAACAGATCCCGTTGGGAATCCTCTATGTGTTGCGACACTTCCTGCTCCAGCGCTTCTGCTGCAGGCGTCATACTACTCGCTCCCTTCGACAGAATTGATATACAAACCTAGCTTAGTATCTGCCAAAATCACTGTCGTCCAAGGCAATCTGCGCTTTTTGCGCAGGAGCGCTCTGCGGCTCTTGTTCCATCTGTGTCCAGCCGATATTTGACGGTACGCTGGCTGGGACGTGGCTTGCCGACCGCTGTGCCTGTTGTTCGTTCCTCAGGGTAAAGCGCTGCAGCATCTGCCGCATCTGCTCGGCCTGGCCGGAAAGCTCTTCGGAGGCAGCGGCGCATTCTTCGGCGCTGGCAGTATTTTGCTGGGTCACTTGATCGATCTGGGTGACACCTTGACTGATCTGGGTAATACCCTGGGCCTGCTCATTGCTGGCGGCAGCTATTTCAGCAACCAGATCAGAAACCTTGCCGACGCCGCCAACGATCTCCAGCAACGCTTCGGCGGTCTGGTTGGCAATAACGCTGCCGTTCTCAGTCTTCTCCACCGAGCCCTGAATCAGGTCTGCGGTCTCTTCCGCGGCCTTGGCACTACGGGCGGCCAGGTTGCGCACCTCTTCGGCAACCACGGCAAAGCCTTTGCCGTGCTGCCCAGCGCGGGCCGCTTCAACGGCTGCGTTGAGCGCCAGCAGATTGGTCTGGAAGGCAATCTCATCGATGGTCTTGATGATCTTGGAGATGTTCTGTCCGGCCTCGTTGATCTCGCTCATCGCTCCAACCATCGCCTGCATCTGGCTACTGCCTTTTTGCGCCGCCTGTTGCGCTTCGGCTGACAGTGAGTTTGCCTGACTAGCATTTTCGGCATTGGTCGTTGTCTGTGCCGACATCTGGTTCAGCGAAGCAGAGATTTCCTCCAGGCTGCTGGCCTGTTCGGTCGCCCCATGCGACAGTGACTGGCTGGAATCGGAAACCTGGCCGCTGCCTGAGGCGATCTGTTCGCCGGCCACCTGCATTTGTCCGAGGACCTCATTGAGGTCAGCACAGAGCTTTTTCATCGCGCCACGGATCTGATCGCGATCATCACGGGGATTAACGCTGCAGGTCATGTCCCCTTGAGCATAGCGCTGCAGCGAACCGATTATTTCATCCTGCAAACTGTCGGCAAAGGCATCCATGTTCTGCGCCATCTGTCCGATTTCGTCTTTACTGTCGATATTGAGTCGCATATCCAGATGACCAGCACCCATTTCCTGAATCATCATGCAGCTTTTTTTCAATGGGCCTATAAGCCCTCGGGCAATGATAAAGGCAATCAAAACCCCCAAGGGAAGCGCAATGGCGGCTAAAGAAATGATCCCTGCCCGGGTATTGCTTGCTGCAGAAAGCATTTCCTGGTCGGTCATCACATGTTGGCTGGTTGTTGAAATTATCTGACCAAGCAACTCCGAAATCTGGTTTAAGGAAGGGACTGTTTGAGTTGCGTAAATGGTATTGGCGGCATTCATGCCATCGGTCAACTCTTCAGCCCGTTGCTTGAGATTCTTAAGCAGTCCCTGGGCTACGCCCAGAGCGGGCAAGGTTTCCTGCGCAAAGATTCTGTGCGCAGCATCTTTGTCTGCTGCCTTCTCTTGAATTTTTGCGGCGGATTTATGCAAACGCAGGTGCGGCTCTTTGAGAGCTTCGAGCAGTCGCCCTAATTCAGGGTCACTGGCTGCGACTTTTTTACCCTTTTCGCCGTAAAGAAATTTCCCCAACGCACACTGGTGTCCATCGATCGTGACTTTAAGTTCCGCTTTGTTTTGAGCAAAGAACTTGAGGACCTTATTGGCCCAAGCCAAATGATCTGCCTCTTTTTCACTCAGGAACTGACCCAGGGATCGATCTGCCTGATGAAACTTGTCGCCGATAGCGATCGCAGACTCGTGCAGTTCTTTATGTGGTTCTTCTATCTCGGCTAGCAAAGGTTTCAGTTGGGGAAGAAACGTTTCAGCCTGAATGCGGCCCTCTCCGTAATACCACTTCCCGAAGCCACATTTATGTGGGTCCGTTGCTACGGACAGGCTGGTCACACCGTCATCGGTAAGAAGTGCGTTAACCTGATTGACCCACCTTAAGTGGTCAACCTCTCTTTGCACCATCTCGCCGCGCAATTTGTTGCCGTCGATCACCTCTTCCGCGTTCCCTACGATGCCACTGACGCCCCAGATACTCCAGCCACCGACGACCAGTAGCAGGGCCAAGACAAACCCAAACCCGAGCGTGAATTTCATTGCTAAACGTAGGTTCTTCCACCCCATGATCATACTCCTATTATCGGTTACTGTATTTAGACTGCTTGGTCGCAAACGAGGAGATAGGTAACAAAACGTTCCAGGTACACGGGTTACCTATGTGCCCGGTCCAAACCCTTCAGCCTCACAAGCCATATCGAAAATCTCTTCGTCCTGCAGAAACTGTCGATATCGAGCAATATTTTGCCCTGCGCACATTGCCTATCTCCTGAATAGTGGCCTGCTTGACCAGGCGAACCGTAGAGGCAAATCGGCAGCTTCTGTGGTTTCTAAGCCCCCTGCGGCTAAACATTTCCCGCAAGTCTATGTAGCAAATAGAATCACATAGATATATTGGTGTCAACTAATTATTTGCAAGGCCTAACATTGAAGGTTTGGTCAGATGATAGGGGCATTGATAGCCCCTATTCATTGCTGCAACGTATTGTAAGTACTGTTCTATTCCTCTTTGGGCAGTTGGCGGACACGTCAATGCTGGATTTGCTCAAGACGCCCGAGAAGACTACAGTATTAGATTCCACTATTTTTTACTTGCCTGGACAGTTCTCTTCTTGCTAAATTTCAATTAACCTTCAAAGTCAGCCGTATTACTATTGAATATAAGGTGGTTAGACAAATATATATCCTCTGTCTAGGAGGCCAAATGCGATTTTTAGTTGTTGATTTGTGGAACATTGAGCAGGGGCTACTTCAGCTCTAAAACGCCAACCCGCACAATCGTTTCGGAAGTTGCTCCAAATTTAATTATGGGGCTGAATCCCGGTCAGGTCGAGCCCACCCTGAATATCGCCACTTCTAGTAAATCAGTGTCCAGTAAATGCCGCAAAGCAGGAAACGCCAACGATGTGATATTCGTGGACGTTTTGCGTTCTGTAGAGGGACACTTGCAGGAATCAGGTTGGTCAAAACTTACGATTTAAGAAGCCATGGGAATGCCTCCTGAGACCTCAGTCATTGTAGCTAAAAAACAAGGCGGTATGTTGCTTATCGTTATTCAAGCCATTAATTGTCCGCCGTTGATTTCCAATACCTGACCTGTCACGTAACCGCTTAAACTTTCGCAGGAAAGGTAGAGTGCCGTTCCGGCGCAATCTGTGGCATCTCCAAGCCGTTGCAATGGAATGCCGGTTCGGGTCTTTTCCAGTTTTTCTCGACTGGAAAACTGTGCGTGGAATGCGGTATCGATGGTCCCTGGGGAAATTGCATTAACCCGAATGTTTCGATCAGCGAGTTCCCTGGCCAGAGAACGGGTCAGGGTGCTGACAAAGGCCTTGGAGGCACTGTAGATTGAGGAGCCGGGGCTGCCTCCGGTGCGGGCTGAGATCGAACTGACGTTAATAATGCAGCCACTTTTTTGTCGGCTGAATAGGGGCAACGCTGCTCGACAGGCGACCACCACCGAGCGGGCGTTGAGGTCAAAGACCTGATCGATAAACACATCGTCCACATCTTCCAGCTTTCGCCTGGCAACCATACTGCCGGCGTTATTGACCAGCACATCCAGCCTGCCAAAGTGGGCAGCCGTTCGGGAAATTGTCTCTGCGACAGCCTGATTTGAAGTAAAATCAGCTTGCAAAGAAATAGCCTCACCACCGCAGGAGCGGATCTTACCGACCATCTCGGCAACCGACTGCTCGTCACTGCCATAGTAATGAATTGCGATCTTGGCGCCATGGCGGCCAAAGGCTTCTGCTACTGCGGCACCAATACCACTACCACCACCAGTCACTAAAACCACCTTTTCGGCAAGCTCTGCCCTCAATAAGTCAGTCTGCTTCTCAGACATTTTATCCCCTATTTAATTACTCCGCTTCCAAGACTCTGGAGACTGCTTTTTCCCAGCCCTGCAGTAGGTCATTTCGCTCGGCTTGTCCAAGTTTCGGGGTGAATAAAGCATCTCGCTGCCACTGATGCTTTATCGCCGTCAACGATTCGAACAGCCCAAGCTGGACTCCCGCCAAGTACGCCGCGCCTAGCGCTGTCGTCTCGGTGACCTGTGGTCGTTCCACCGGAACGTCCAGCAGATCCGCCAGAAACTGAAGAAACCAGTTGTTGGCCACCATCCCGCCAATCGGGAAGGAGCGCCCGAACAGGCTGGTTTTTGTCGACCCGAAATCGGCGCTACAATCCTTAACCTCGGGCAGCAGCGACTGCGGGATCTGGAACAGGTCGAGCAAAGACACATCCCAGTCTTGAGATGGATATTGAACAGCATGGTTCGCGATGCATTAGTGGCGTCTGTGGCGTGGAGTTCACCTCCCGTCAGCCTCCAAAGAAGAAAGCTATCGACCGTACCAAATGCCAGTTCTCCCCTTTCAGCCATCTCTCTCGCCTCGGCAACATTGTCGAGAATCCAATGGACTTTGGTGGCTGAAAAATAGGGGTATAGCAGCAGGCCAGTCAACTCAGCAACCTCGGATTCACGGCCGGAGGATTTTAAATTGGCGCAATAATCTGCCGTGCGACGATCCTGCCAGACAATCGCGTTGTAGATCGGCTTGCCGGTTTTTCGGTCCCAGACCAAGGTTGTTTCGCGTTGGTTGGTAATGCCGATGCCGCCAACAGCAAGCCCCGATTCCGTGGCTTGCTGTTGGGCTTGTTTGTAAACCGCCAGCACCGATTGCCAGATTTCTTCCGGATCATGCTCGACCCAGCCCTCTTGGGGATAGATCTGTCTGAATTCCTGCTGGGCGAGAATATGCGGAGAACTGTGCATTGTTGCCTCCCCCTGAAGTAGTGATTTTCAAATTTGGGCATTATGTGAAAATAACAAAGCAAAAAATATTCACATGTGAAAATAAATCGAGCCCTTTCATTGAAATCCGAACCTGACCTGATATATATCAAATATCGTTCTAATGTCCAATTTACCCATCTCTCTTTCATCGGTGGAGAGCAATGGCGGGGACCGAACAAGAGAACATCGCTCTCAGGATGAACAAGCGTCAGCTGGAAATTCTCCAGCTGGTCCAACAGCAGGGCTATGTGTCGATAGACACTCTGTCCCAGACCTTCAATGTAACCTCGCAAACGATCCGTCGCGACATCAACGCCCTCTGCAGCCAACAACTTCTGAAACGTTATCATGGCGGTGCCGGTCTGTCTTCCAGTGTGGACAATGATGATTACGCAGCCCGTCAAGTTATGAATCTTGACGAAAAACGCAGCATCGCCAAACTGGTTGCCAGTCATATTCCTGATCACGCTTCTATTTTTATCAATATCGGCACAACCACAGAAGAGGTTGCCAAGGCGCTGCAGAATCATACCGGGCTGCGGGTCATTACCAATAACCTGCATGTCGCGTCGATCTTAAGTAACAACCCCAGCTTTGACGTGATTGTCGCTGGTGGTGTGGTTCGGCAGCGGGATGGCGGAATCACTGGTGAAGCAACAGTCGACTTTATCAGCCAATTCCGGGTTGATTACGGAATTATCGGCATCTCCGGGGTTGATGACGACGGCACCCTGCTCGATTTTGATTATCATGAGGTCCAGGTTGCCCAGGCTATTGTCGAACACTCCCGCCGGGTCTTTCTGGCTGCAGACAAATCAAAATTTGACCGCCGAGCCCTGGTCCGCCTCGGGCACCTGTCTGAGGTCGATGATCTGTTTACCGATCAGGTTCCGGCAGAACATCTCCGCACCATTCTCGTCGAGGAAAAAGTAGGGCTGCATATTGCCGCACAAATTTGAATTACTTGCAGGTTGCGAGGTTTTTTATGGCTTTGGTTTTAGAGAACGTCAGCAAATCGGTCGCCGGGGAACTCCACATCGACAATATTTCCCTGCAGCTGGAACCGGGGACTTTCAATGTGTTGCTTGGTCGGACCCTCTCCGGAAAAACCTCTTTGATGCGTTTGATGGCCGGTCTCGATCGACCGAGCAAAGGGCGAGTGCTGATGGATGGCAAGGATGTCACGGGCTTGCCGGTTCGCAAGCGTGATGTTGCCATGGTTTATCAGCAGTTCATCAACTACCCGTCGATGACGGTCTACAAGAACATTGCCTCGCCGTTGCGACTGGCCAAGGTTGATGCTGCTGAAATTGACCGTCGGGTTCGCGAAGTTGCTGAAATGCTACATATCGAGGATTTGCTTGAGCGCCTGCCGGTAGAACTATCCGGCGGACAACAACAGCGGACCGCCATCGCCCGGGCGCTGGTGAAAGATACCCAACTGCTGCTGTTGGATGAGCCGTTGGTGAATCTTGATTACAAGCTGCGTGAAGAGCTGCGTATCGAAATGCGCGATATTTTCAAGCGCCGCAAGTCGATCGTTGTTTATGCCACCACCGAACCACTTGAAGCATTGGCTCTCGGGGGCAACACTGCAGTCATGGATGAGGGTCGTCTGGAGCAGTTCGGCAACACCATCGATGTCTATCAACACCCCCAATCGATCAAGATCGCCCAGGCTTTCAGTGACCCGGCGATGAATTTTGTCCGCGGCGAGGTTGCCGAGAAGACGGTCAAATTTGGGTCAGCGGCAGAGATCCCGCTGCAGGGGCATCTTTTTGACTTAACAGAGGGAGACTACCAGTTCGGCATGCGGGCTGGACACCTGCATCTGAATCGAAAATCGGCGGCGGATGTTGCCTTTCAGGCCGATGTCGACCTGGCCGAAATCAGTGGTTCAGAGACTTTTGTCCATGTTGCCCACAACGGCAGCTCATGGATTGTCCAGCGCCAAGGAGTACACCAACACGCCATGGGTGAGCAGGTAGAGGTCTATGTCGACCCCTCCCGTTTGTATGTTTTTAATCGTCATGGGGAGCGCGTTGTGTCTCCAGGCAACTTCCAGGAAGTGTTGAACTAAAGGTTTCTTATGGCTCGTATCGAACTAAAAAATCTGGCCCATTCTTACCACTCCAAGCCTAAATCTGAGGCCGACTATGCTTTGCAGCAGATGGATCATGTCTGGGAAGATGGCCAGGCTTACGCTCTGCTCGGTCCTTCCGGGTGTGGGAAAACCACGCTGTTGAATATTATTTCCGGGCTGGTGAAACCATCGGAAGGAACAGTATCGTTTGACGGGGAGGATGTGTCTGCGTTGCTGCCACAGGAACGGAATATTGCCCAGGTATTTCAGTTTCCAGTGATCTACGACACCATGAGTGTCTACGATAATCTGGCCTTTCCGCTGCGCAATCGGGGTCTGGCGGAAACCGATATCCGAGCGCGGGTTAACGAAGTCGCGGAAATGCTGGAATTAGATGATGTCCTGACGCGACGGGCCGCTAATTTAAGTGCCGATGCCAAGCAGAAGATCTCTCTCGGCCGAGGCCTAGTACGCAGTGATGTCGCGGCAATCCTGTTTGATGAGCCGCTTACGGTTATTGACCCGCACCTCAAACTCTATTTGCGCCGCAAGCTAAAGCAGATTCATGCGCGCTTCAAACTGACCATGGTCTACGTAACCCATGATCAACTTGAGGCGCTAACCTTTGCCGACAAAGTTGTGGTTATGCACGCTGGTCAAGTTGTGCAGATCGGGACACCGCAGGAACTGTTTGAAAATCCTCAACACACCTTTGTTGGCTACTTCATCGGCAGCCCTGGAATGAACATTCTCCCCTGCAACATGGATAAAGGGCTGGCAACCATCTCCGGGTCAGTGATCCCGGTCGGAGCAGTCCACGAGTCGCTTAGTGGAGCTCATGAGTTAGGCATCCGGCCCGAGTTTCTCAGGCTGCATGCTGCTGCTGTCGCTGGGACGGTCAAAGTTACGATCAGGGAAACGGAGGACCTGGGCTCTTGTCAGATTGCCCGGGTCAAAATGGGGGACCATAGCCTCAAAGTCAAACTCGATGAAGGCGATACAGTTCCGACCGAAGAAGGGTACCTGGAATTTCCGCCTAAATGGATCCGGATATATGCGGATGGCAAACTCGTCGAACCTGACCGTTCGCTTAAATCGGATGTGGAGATTGCGCAATGAAAAAGTGGGAAGACAACAAAGCCTGGTTTATGGTCATCCCAGTGTTTCTGGTGGTGGCGGTGTCTGCTATTTTGCCGTTGATGACGGTCGTCAACTACTCGATTCAGGATATTTTTGGCCCTGATAATCGCGTTTTTGTCGGTCTGGAATGGTATCAGGAAGTCCTGTCCGACACGCGTCTGCATGATGCCCTGAAACGGCAACTGCTGTTTTCCTCGCTGGTTTTGTTGATCGAAATTCCCCTCGGGGTGTTGATCGCCATGCTGATGCCGAAACGGGGTTGGGGGGCATCGCTCAGCCTGGTGCTGGTGGCATTGCCGTTGCTGATTCCATGGAATGTTATCGGCACCATCTGGATCATTTTCACCCGTCCCGATATCGGCCTGTTCGGTGCGGCAATAAACGCCCTCGGTGTCCCCTTTGATCATACTGCAGCGCCCTTTGATGCCTGGGTGACAGTACTGCTGATGGAGGTCTGGCACTGGACGCCGTTGGTTGTGCTTTTAGCCTACGCCGGACTCCAAGCGATTCCCGAAGCCTATTTTCAGGCGGCGCGGATCGATGGCGCCTCTACCTGGGCGACATTCCGCTACATCCAACTACCGAAAATGCGCGGGGTGCTGACCATTGCGGTATTGCTCCGCTTTATGGATAGCTTCCTGATTTACGCTGAGCCCTTTGTTTTGACCGGTGGCGGTCCGGGGAATTCGACCACTTTTCTGTCAATTTATCTGGTCAAGCTGGCAGTCGGACAGTTCGATCTGGGGCCGGCAGCGGCATTTTCAATGATCTACTTCCTGATCGTCTTGCTGTTCTGCTGGCTGTTTTACCAAGCGCTGTTAAAAGTCGGAACTGGAGATAAATCATGAAAATCCAGAAACGCACTGTTGCGTTGATTATTTACTTCATCTTACTGCTTCTGCCGATTTACTGGATGCTTAATATGTCGCTACGCACTAATGCGGACATCCTCAAAGTGTTTAGTTTTTATCCCCAGGAACCAACCTTCGAGAATTACCTCAAGATCTTTACTGATAAATCCTGGTACTCAGGCTATCTGAACACGATCTACTACGTCAGCATGAATGTGGTGATCTCGCTGGTGACGGCACTGCCTGCGGCCTATGCGTTTTCTCGTTATCGCTTCTTGGGGGATAAGCACATGTTCTTCTGGCTACTCTCCAACCGGATGGCACCGCCTGCCGTTTTTCTGCTCCCGTTTTTTCAACTCTATTCAACCTTCGGTCTAATCGACACGCATTTTGCGGTAGCTCTTTCACACTGCCTGTTTAACGTTCCGCTGGCAGTCTGGATTCTGGAAGGATTCATGTCTGGGGTCCCACGAGAAATCGATGAGATGGCCTATATCGATGGCTACAGTTTTCCCCGTTTTTTTCTAACTGTCTTCACGCCGCTGATCCGTACCGGGATCGGGGTCACCGCTTTCTTCTGCTTCATGTTCTCCTGGGTCGAACTGCTGCTGGCCAGAACCTTGACCACCACTGCAGCCAAGCCGATCGCCGCAACCATGACTCGAACCGTCAGCGCCTCTGGTCTCGATTGGGGGTTGCTCGCTGCGGCAGGCATTCTGACCATCGTGCCAGGGGCGCTAGTGATCTATTTTGTACGTAACCACTTAGCCAAGGGCTTTGCCCTCGGTCGGGTTTAACGGGGGCTGCTATGTCATTGGAATGGATGGCCTGGACCCTGCCAACGGCAATATTCTTTATCACCATCGCCTGCATGCTGGTAGGGATGACCGTTTGGCAGGTCAAGGCACCGAGCATAGAACGTAAAGGCTTTTTGCCAATCAAGACCACACCGGGGGATCGTCTGTTTATCGGCCTGCTGGGCAGCGCCTATATTCATCTGGCTTGGCTGGGATTGACCAGTTTTAGTATCTGGATTGCCCTTGTTCTTGCAATCATTTGGATGATTGCGTTGATGCGTTGGGGATAAGCGAACTCTGTTGAGTTCTACGGTGCCAGCTGCTATGACCTTCGTAGCGGCGCTGGAGACCGGTAGATCGGTTAATCGAAAGAAGGTCGGAGGAAGGAGAACTGCTGATGACAAATGCAATTTGCAAGGAGAAAATGAGTTTAAGACTCATGTTCGGCCTGGTGGCGGTGTTGTTGATGATTTTCACAACGGCGGCCAGTGCGGATATGGATGCGGCCAAAAAATGGGTCAACGATGAATTTCAGCCTTCGACCTTGAGCAAAGCTGAGCAGTTAAAAGAGATGGAGTGGTTTATCGAGGCCGCCAAACCTTTTAAAGGGATGAAAATAAAGGTTGTTTCCGAAACTATTCCGACCCATGAGTATGAATCCAAAATTCTGACTAAAGCCTTCAAGGAAATTACCGGAATCGATGTTACCCATGACCTGATCCAGGAAGGGGATGTTATTGAAAAGCTGCAGATTCAGATGCAGTCCGGTGAGAATGTCTTTGATGGTTATATCAACGACTCCGACCTGATCGGCACCCACTACCGTTATGGCCATGTCGTCAACCTGACCGACTGGATGGCCGGCGAGGGCAAAGATGTGACCCTGCCGACGCTCGATATCGATGATTTCATGGGAAAATCCTTCACGACCGGTCCTGACGGCAAGCTCTACCAGCTTCCTGACCAGCAATTCGCCAACCTCTACTGGTTCCGTTACGATTGGTTTAATCGTGCCGACCTGAAAGCGCAGTTCAAAAAGATTTACGGCTATGAACTGGGCGTTCCGGTCAACTGGTCTGCCTACGAGGATATTGCCGAATTCTTCAGCGAGCACGTCCGTGAAATCGATGGCAAAGCGATTTATGGCCATATGGATTACGGTAAAAAAGCTCCCGACCTCGGTTGGCGGTTTACTGATGCCTGGCTGTCAATGGCCGGTGCAGGCGACAAAGGAATTCCCAACGGTAAGCCGGTTGATGAGTGGGGCATTCGCGTAGAAGACTGTAGCCCGGTAGGCGCCAGCGTCAGTCGTGGTGGTGCTACCAATGGTCCTGCAGCTAAATATTCGCTGCGCAAGTATATGGAGTGGTTGCGTAAATACGCACCTCCGGGGGCTTTGGGCATGGACTTTTATCAGTCATTACCGAGTCTGGCAAAAGGGAATGTGGCCCAGCAGATTTTCTGGTACACCGCCTTTACCGCATCAATGGTTGAAAAGGGAACCCCGGTTGTTAACGATGACGGCACTCCGAAATGGCGCATGGCTCCATCCCCTCACGGCCCGTACTGGGAAGAAGGGATGAAGCTCGGTTATCAGGATGCCGGTTCCTGGACCCTGTTCAAAAGTACGCCGGTTGATCGCCGCAAAGCAGCTTGGTTGTTCGCCCAGTTCTGTGTTTCCAAGTCGGTCTCGCTGAAGAAAACTCATGTCGGCCTGACCCCGATTCGGGACAGCGATATCAATCATGAATCCTTTACCAAGCGTGCGCCACAACTCGGAGGATTGGTGGAATTCTATCGTAGCCCGGCGCGCGTGGCCTGGACCCCGACCGGCACGAACGTACCTGACTATCCCAAACTCGCTCAACTCTGGTGGCAGAATATCGGTGAAGCGGTTGCCGGTGAAGTAACTGTTGATACCGCAATGGACAACCTCGCCCGTGAGCAGGACAAAGTTCTTATCCGGATTGCCCGCAGTAAATCACAGAAAAAATGCGGACCGAAGATGAACGAAGAGCGGGACGAGGCCTACTGGTTGAACAAGCCAGGCTCACCAAAAGCTAAACTTGCCAATGAAAAACCGCAGGGCGAAACGGTCAACTATGATGATCTGATCAAGGCCTGGCGGGCAGGAAAAGTGAAGTAAGCAGGTATGTAAGTCGTTACAAACGGTCGATTTTATTTCGGCCAATCATGTCAGCATCAAAAGGGGGCCGGGGTAATCAGCTCTGGCCCCCGACCTAAGTCCACGGCAGCTGATCGCAGAATCACTGATGTGGGGAGGCAGCAATGGGAAGAGCGGAGAACCTACACAAACTAAAAGATGGCAGCATATTTGACCTGATCGTCATTGGCGGCGGTGCAACCGGCTGTGGAGTTGCCCTCGATGCTGTCACTCGTGGCCTTAAGGTTGCGTTGATTGAAAAAAACGACTTTTCCGAGGGAACCAGCAGCCGCAGTACTAAGTTGGTTCATGGCGGAGTACGCTACCTTGAGATGGCGGTAAAAAAACTCGATAAAGTTCAGTATCATTTGGTCAAGGACGGGCTCCGCGAGCGCTTTGTCTTATTGAAAAATGCCAGGCACCTCTCAAACCGCCTGTCCCTGGTGACACCACTTTACCGCTGGGTTGACGTCCCTTATGTTTTTGCCGGCCTCAAACTCTATGACATCTTGTCTGGAAAACGAAATATAGGCCACAGTCGCCTGCTGAGTCGTAAAGAAGCCCTGCGGCGTTTCCCAACCCTTAAGGCCGAAGGACTCAAGGCTGGTGTTCTCTATTATGACGGCCAGTTCCATGATGCCCGGATGGCCCTTTCCCTAGCATTAACTGCGGAACAGCATGGTGCCACCATTATCAATCATGTCGCCGTCTCTGGAATATTTAAAGAAAGTGGAAAAGTTGCCGGGGCTGAATTGACCGATTCCCTGACCGGAGAATCCTGGCAATTAAAAAGCAGAGGCGTCATCAATGCCGCCGGACCTTTTGCTGATCAAATCCGGATCATGGACAATCCAGAAACCCAAAGAATTCTGTCTGCCAGCACCGGAATCCACATTGTTCTGGATAAACGTTTCGCGCCGCCTGATACCGGGCTGATGATTCCGGAAACTGAAGATGGCCGCGTGCTGTTTGTCCTACCCTGGGAGGACCACGCACTGGTCGGCACCACCGACGAACCGGCGGAAATTACCGAGCATCCTCAACCCCTGGAAGCTGAAATCGACTACCTGCTGCGCCATGTCACCCGTTACTTTAATCTGCAGGTCGAAAAATCAGATATCAAGTCGGTCTGGTCGGGCCTGAGGCCGCTGGTCTCAGATCCCAAGGCCACCGACACGGCCAAACTGGCCCGCGACCATGTTATTGAGGTCAGCGACGATGGCCTATTGACCATCGCCGGTGGCAAGTGGACAACTTACCGGAAAATGGCCTTGGACACAGTGGATCATGCGATAAAAACGTTCAGTCTGGCAGCGTCCAAGCCGACCTGCCAAACAGAGGATTTACCTGTTGTCGGAAGTGCCGACTATGATGAAAAAGGCGACCTTGAGCTGAGTAAAAAATTTGGTTTGGCCGCCGACCTTGCTGCTTATCTGAATCGAACCTACGGTGATCAGGCGGAACAGGTCACCATTCTGGCGAAAGAAGGTGGCGGTGCACGGCTGGTCGAAAATCATCCGGTGCTGGAAGCCGAAATCCTCTATGCTGTGCGTTATGAACTGGCGGAAAGGGTGATCGATGTTTTGGCCCGGCGGATGCCGCTGGCACTGCTGGATACCGAGGCTACCCGTGTAGCTGTTCCCAGAGTGCTGGAAATCATGGCAGAGGAATTGGGTTGGGATCAGCAGCGTTGTGAACTAGAAACCCAGCTGACGGAAAAGAGATTAACCGAAGCCCTTTAACCATCTGATCACCAAACAAGAATGATCTGCCCGTTAGATGTTCCACAAAATGATTTGTTGCTAGCGTTTGTTTAATGTCTGTTGGGAGCCATCCGGTTTTCTAAATTTAGGCCGTTGTGCAGTCGCTTCGCCACCGGCTATTATGTACCATCAAATTCCGAGGCAATCCTCCCAGTGCCAGATCCGTCTGTGTTTTAGAGCCATGCTGAGCTCTAACAAAACACAGAATCTTTCTCATAAGTCACTGCATTAAACACGCGAACCGCCCATGATTACCAGATCGTGGGCGGTTCTTAGGATAGGGCATTAATCGGACAGGTTTTGCTGTCCCTGAGTCAGCCAATCAAGCTACCGACAGTTTGCACCCCAAGGCTTTTGTCACTTTGCTGATCGTAGCAAAATTTGGGTTGCCCCCCTCAGAAAGTGATTTGTACAAACTAGCGCGAGTCACTCCGGCAGCCTTGGCCACCTCAGTCATACCTTTGGCTCGGGCCGCCGTGTTTAGTGCATGGATAAAATCAGATTCGTCGCCAGTTTCTACAACCTCCTGAAGGAAGGTGCGGATATCTTCTGGAGAATTTAGATGTTCGGCAATATCAAAAGTTTTTGTTTCAAGGGCCATCGTTACTCCTCCAATTCTTCCAAAAGATCGTTTGCTTTCTCAATATCCTTAGCTTGCGTTGACTTATCGCCCCCAACCAGCAGAATTACTACCTGTTCACCTTGGATTGTGTAGTACACCCTTAGCCCGCTGCTAAAGAAAAAGCGGAGTTCGAACAGGTTGGGCCGTACCTGCTTATAATCTCCGAAATTGCCGCTTTCAATACGGCTCAGTCGCGCAAGCACCCTGGCTTTTACTGAAACGTCTTTAAGTTTAGCCAACCACTTGTCAAAGTGTTTTGTGCTTCGAAGGTCAAAATTCATAACTAATTGTATCCTTCAGGATACAGACAGTCAAGCTTTTGTTGGATTTGGTCTGTAGGGATAAACAGGAAGTTACTGGAAGTGGCGATATTCAGGGTGGGCTCGACCTGACCGGGATTCAGCCCCATAATTAAATTTGGAGCAACTTCCGGGACATTTTCGGATGGTCGACACTTTGGGGCTGAAATCGCTCCCGGTCAGTGTCTAACAA
>CALZLE010000273.1 GCA_945788205.1 uncultured Desulfuromonadales bacterium | reverse complement strand
TGACAATATCTATGAGTTCGACAATTTCACGAACAACCTGCTGCAGTTGAAGTTCAAGCGGACTGGCATCACCCTGGCCCGTTTTTTGACCAATACTACGGTCGGTATCGGCGGCCTTTGGGATCCAGCCAGCTCCTGGGGCATGCCACGGCAGCCTGAGGACTTTGGCCAGACCCTGGGCCACTATGGGGTTGGCAATGGACCATACATTGTCCTGCCGATCCTTGGTCCCTCCAACCTGCGTGACACCACCGGTATCCTGGTCGATGCGGCGGCTTTCACTGCTGTTGTTGAAAGCCTTGAGTCGGACTGGATGGAGGATAATGACGTGAGGCTGATCTTCAGCGGGGTCGCTGCAATCGACAAGCGACACCGGGAATCGTTCCGCTACTACCAGTCGGGCTCCCCTTTTGAGTACGGCATGATCCGTATGCTTTATACCTCGAAGCGGGAGATAGAGATCGCCAAATAGTCAGGCAAGGCTTGATAAATTGAAAGTTTGCACTTTTATTTTCAAGTCTGCCTCTTTTTAGGAGAGGCCACATGGAAGAGTTCACTGCATTCACAAAGCTCATCGATCTCCTTCGCGCTCAGCCGGTCCTTACCTTGTTCCTGATCCTCGGGATGGGTTACTTGATTGGTGCTGTCCGCATCGGCAGCTTTTCCCTGGGGCCTGTCGCAGGAGTTTTGTTCGCCGGGCTGTTTCTCGGCCATTTTGATTTTCGGATGAGTGCCGGCGCACAGTCTGTGGGATTCGCATTGTTTATTTTCTCGGTCGGTTATCAGGCCGGCCCGAGGTTTTTTGACGTACTGAGGACCGACGGGCTTAAATATTTCTTGCTCGCCCTGGTCATAGCCATCACAGGTTTTTCCGTCGCCATCACTGCTGCCCATCTCATGTCGCTGGCACCCGGCACCTCTGCCGGACTCTTGTCGGGCGGTTTAACCAGTTCGCCGACTTTGGCCGCCGCCCAGGAAGCGCTGCGCAGCGGGCAGGTCGCCCCGCCTGCAGGCATTTCAGCCGATGCCATGATCGGCAATGTGGCCACCGGTTATGCCATCACCTATATCTTCGGCCTGGCCGGCCTGATCGCCATTATCAAGCTGTTGCCGCAAGTGTTGGGCATTGATCTGGAAAAAGAGGCGAAGGCTCTCGAATCTGCCGATGCAACAGGGGCAGATGCACAACAGGCCAATGTTTCAGCTCGGATCTATCGGGTCACCAATGAGGCGATGACCAAAATTCCTCGTGACCAATTACGCGAACGATACTGGGACAAAACCTCGGTGGTGAAACTGAGAAGAGACGGCGAGGTTCTTAAGCCGGAAGCAGTCGATTTTCTGCATTTGGGTGATGAGCTGCACATTCTTGCGTCGGTGGCCTTTTTTACCGAAACAGTCGCCAAGTTTGGCGAAGAAATCACCCCTGAGGAAAGCACCGCGCAATATACAGAAACGGCACAGATCGTGGTGATCAACAAAAAGGCCGTTGGGAAGTCCCTCGAAGAACTGGATGTTGCCAGGAAATTCGGTGTCTTGCTGACGCGTGTTTCACGGATGCACATGGAAGTTCCCCGCACTGCCGATTTCAAACTTCGCAAGGGTGACATCCTCACCGTCGTGGGTCCGCACGATAACGTTGACTTGCTCGGCGAAGAAATCGGCCATGTTGAACGGGAAATTGCGGAAACGGACATGGTCACCTTCGCCTTTGGGATCGCTTTTGGTGTGCTCATTGGCTTGCTCGCCATCAATGTCGGGCAATTATCGATCGGGCTCGGCTCTGCAGGTGGTTTGCTCGCCTCGGGCCTGGCCATTGGATATTTACGCAGTATCTATCCAACTTTCGGTCGTTTGCCCGATGCCGCGCGCTGGATTTTGATGGAATTTGGACTGCTGTTGTTTATGGCCGGTGTCGGCCTCCGTGCTGGCGGAGACATCATAGAAACCTTTGTTGCCGCAGGGCCCGTGTTGGTGCTGGCAGGCATCTGCGTCACGGTCATACCTATATTTGTCGGCTATTTCTTTGGTCGTAAGGTGCTGAACATCCATCCGGTGCTGCTATTTGGTGGGATTACCGGCTCAATGACCAGTGGCGCGTCACTCAGCGTGGTGACCAAGGCTGCGAATAGTTCCGTGCCTTCACTTGGGTACACCGGGGCCTATGCTTTTGCCAATGTCCTGTTGACTGTTGCAGGCAGTGTCATCCTGTTTTTTTAGTTGGTGATTGACCGCGGAGATGTATAGGCCAGCACAGGGGATAAATGGAGTTTGTGAGAATGAAGGCTACCCTTATCGTCATTTGCATCCTGCTTTTACTTTTCTTGGGGGGATGGGCTGTTGCCTCAACGCCTGAACCGGCCCATCCTGGAACTCATCAATTCGGTAAATCGTTCGGGCAATTGGAGATCACCGAGCGTTATGGCTGTTTTGTCTCCGGGATAACCCGGGCAAGCATTGACCTGCCATACGACGATAATATGCTGGTCAACAAAGGAGACCGGCTGCATGTTACCGGCGAAGAGGACCGGATCCATCTGCTGGCGGGGAACTTGATCGGCTACCTGCGCTCGGCTATGCCGGGACCTATACCTTCGCGAATGTTCTGCTGACCTTTGCCGGGACTTTATTGATGACTCTTTAACCTGAATTGGTAATTTTCTTTACGGCTTTAGAAGGAGGTGATGCATGTACAGCACCGAACACAAATTCCGTCTAGTCCCCTTCCAGGCAGTCATTGGTCTTTCTGTGGCCTTTTTCCTACTCGGCTTTATGCATGCCGGGTTTTTCTGGCCCCTTCTCATCAGCCTGCCGCTGGTTGCCCTCGGTGCTTATGATCTGAAACAACCACAGCACAGTCTGCTGCGCAACTATCCGATCATCGGACACGGCCGCTACCTGCTAGAGTCGATCGGTCCGCCGATGCACCAATATTTTGTCGAAACCAACAAGAGCGGGGCCCCGTTCAACCGGGACCAGCGCTCCATGGTCTATCAACGGGCCAAGGATATCACCTCGAAGAAACCGTTCGGCACTGAGTTGAATGTTTACCAGTCCGATTATATCTGGCTGACCCATTCCATGGCTCCCAAGAGCAAGGCTAAGGAACTGCCGCGGATCATGATTGGGGGGGAGCAGTGCATTAAACCGTATTCCGCCTCGGTCTTCAATATCTCCGGGATGAGCTATGGCTCCCTCAGCTCCAACGCCATCATGGCCCTGAACAAGGGGGCGCAAATGGGCAACTTTTTCCATAACACCGGGGAAGGGTCGATCAGCCGTTACCACCGGGAATACGGCGGTGATCTCTGCTGGCAGTTCGGCAGTGGTTATTTTGGCTGTCGGCAAAAGGACGGCAGCTTCGATCCCGAACTGTTCGCAGAACAGGCCCAGGACGATCAGGTCAAGCTGATCGAGATCAAGCTCTCCCAGGGTGCCAAGCCGGGTCATGGCGGGATCCTGCCGGCCGAGAAGATCACTTTGGAGATTGCCGAAGCGCGTAAGATCCCCATGGGGCAGGATTGCAACTCACCCCCTTACCATACCGCTTTTTCCACTCCGATTGAGCTGCTGGAGTTTGTCGGCCGGTTGCGCGAGCTTTCGGGTGGCAAGCCGATCGGCTTCAAACTCTGCGTCGGGCAGCCCTGGGAGTTTCTCGGGGTCTGCAAGGCGATGCTCGAGACCAAGATCCTGCCCGACTTCATCGTCATTGATGGTGGGGAAGGGGGAACCGGCGCCGCTCCTTTAGAGTTTTCCGATCGGATCGGCATGCCGCTGCGTGAAGGGTTGGTTTTTGCCCACAACGCACTGGTCGGCATCGGCGTGCGTGAGCAGATCAGGCTGGGTGCCAGCGGTAAAGTTATTTCCGCTGGCATGATCGCCTGGGCGATAGCCTTCGGAGCGGATTTTACGAGTGCCGCGCGGCCCTTCATGTTTACCATCGGTTGTATCCAGGCACAGATCTGCCACAGCAACATGTGTCCGGTCGGGGTGGCCACCCAGGATCCCAAGCTGACTAAAGCCCTGGATGTGGAAGATAAATCCCGTCGGGTCTGCAACTATCATCGCAACACCCTGGATACGCTGAACGAAATCATCGCGGCGACCGGGCTTGATCATCCGGATCAGCTGGGACAGCGGTATATCTGCCAGCGCGTCGGTCCCACCGAGATTAAAACCTATGATGAAATATATCCCAGTCTGCTGCCAGGAGAGTTGCTGGGTGAGATTAAAGATCGACCATTTTTCAAAAAGTATTGGGCTCTGGCCAGGGCGGATAGCTTTCAGAGTGGCTGAGGGGGATTTCCCCCCCAGGGATCACAATTACGACAACATCGATTTAGGGAGAGCACCATGAAATTTATCTGATGACTTTTCTGGCCATGCTGTTTTTCATCCCACAGGTTGAAAGTGTCGAACCCACAAGGCTGCCAAGTAATTACATGATCAATTACGAACTGCCGAGCAATCGTTGGGAGGTTTCGGCTGATGCGCCTGAGCTGGCGATCAAGGCAATGATGGTTGACATGGCGCATGACAAAAAGAAAAAGGGTGAGCTTGTCGATATGGTAAAGCTGCGTGATTCTGTGGAGCAGTTTATCAAGGCCAATAACCTGTTCATCTACAATTCTGCGACCGAAGCATACTTGATGATCAGTCTTTCACCAATCAGCCGAGCTGGTGGAGTTCCATCGGAAGGTGCTATTGAGAACTCGGTATGATGGACTGTTGAATCCCTGAAGGATCATGCCGCGGTGAAAGATCTTAGTTCCTATAAATCGGAGGTCAAAAAAATTGAAATTTCCGGGATTGAGCACGCTATGCAGATTACCTCGAACAATCCACTGTTCGGCGCTTGAGTTTCTACGCACAGTCGATCCTGAATGGCTTCCGCGAAGTCGAGGATGCCCTGGTCGATCAGCAGCGGACCGGTGAACAGCTGAGGGCTCAGGAAGACCAGCTCGCCGCCTTGCAGAATTATGCCCGCCTGACTTGCCTGCGCTATGACGAAGGCTACTCCAGCTATCTTGAAGTCCTCGATTCGGAACGCAGCCCGTTTGCCACTGAACTTGATGCCAGCAAAACCCGCGCTTGCGGGAAAAAGCTGATTATCTTTATGTACAAAAAACTGTTGAAGATGGTTCTCTGGTCTTTTTAAGGAGGATCACCATGCGTTACCATATGGCGGATTTTCTAGTGTCCCGTATGGTTAATCCTGTCTTCTAATTCTGGCCCTTTTAGCCGCTGCCTGCGTTGTGCCTCCTTGGCTTAACTCTGGCTAGGCCTGCGTCGGCGCGCCTTGACATCAGCAAAATTGCTCAGAATTATCTGAAAGGACTAACCCTGAAACTATTAACTGTTTCTAAATGTGGGCTTGCACCCGCGCTTGATTCCTAACTTTTTCTGCGGACCCGATAAGCGCCCAGCCCCACCAGGCCGACTCCCAGAAGCAGCATGGTTCCAGGCTCAGGTACCGGGGCCACGGTTAATTCATCAATGCGGATATCGTCTGAAGACCCATCAACCCAGACCAGAAACTGAGTTCCGAAGATACCGGTAAAATAGTTATCATCCAAACCGTGAAGAGCTGTTGTCTCAACGGTCACGCCATCCTGCAGGATGTTGTTGGGCAGCGTGGTCGAGTCATTCACTCCTGGGGATTTAGCATGATAGTCCAGCAGGTATGGAATGCCGTCGACATGCAGATTGAAGTCGTCATCGCAGCCGAAATCACCAATATCCAGATGCAGCAGCTCAACAGGGGTCTTAAAGGTAAACATCAGACCCTCGTCCGGATCCTTTCTCTTGCCTTTTTTACCACCATCCAGGTCGCCGCCGTCTTTTCTATTACTCTTAACCCCTAAGCCGGTTCTGCCGACATACACACCCCGGTTGTTACCGGTGAGCGGCTTGGTTCTTTTAATCTTACCCCTACCATTGTTTATGACTTTGAAAGCAGTGATTTCGACCATCAGCTCATCAACAGTCTGCGAATAAAG
>CALZLE010000272.1 GCA_945788205.1 uncultured Desulfuromonadales bacterium | reverse complement strand
GTGCCGGCTGGCATCTTCACCACAAACCCTACTGTGAGCACTACCACTGACATGAGTCAGACCACCGATATAAGCAAAATCAGCTCCGCACAGCACAACTCGACCGGCTCCCATCTGAACAACAAGATCCACTGCAGGATGGAGCACACTTCCCGATGAGAACAGGACCCCTTTCGGGTACTCGTCACTAACTTTCTGGTAAGCCGGGTGATCAGCATAGGCTGCCAATCTGGGGCCAGGCCAAAGCTGCAACACCTCGGCTGCAACCCTGGGAAAATAGACCAAAGCTGTGTCCGCCAACGGCCCTAGTTCACAATCAGAAAATAGTGCCGTAACCGCTTCTCGGGCTTCATCAATCACCAGAACATAATCGGGACAAATACCTTCGTTCAGCAAAGGCTTAACCGCTGTTGCTACTGCAACCAGCGGAAATTTATCTTTATTTTCTCGAATCCAGCCGAACTGCTCAGACAGAGTCGGTCCGCCACCAGCAACGATGAAGGTTTGACCTGGGGCCGTCGCGAAGAGACTGGCAACATCGCCGTCGGCAGCAAGGAAAGATTTGTTTTCTTCTAACCGCAGCGTCAACTGTTCCCGGTTGCCGTGTTTACTGTTGATATAAGGGGTCGCCAACTCGAGAAACACTTGGTCTCGCAAGCGGGCACTGGCATCATCGGCCAACTGTAATTCAGCAGGGACAGTGGCAAACGGTGCCCGCAATTTTTTTTCCTCTGTCGCAAGCGATATGACCAGACGAGAATCTAGTAACCACTGACGGTGATCAATGCAATGCAGGCTCAAACAAGCGATGGCGGGATTAAGGATCACAACATGGAGTTCTTGAAGAGCAGGTCGTTTCAAGAGCTGATCCGGCAAATCCCCCAAACCGAAACCGTAGACCCAAATACGACGTGACTCTTCTGTGACAAGAGAGGCTTGCAGCTTTGCCTCCGCCGAACGATCATAGCAGCTACTGAGGTGTATCCCCGCAACAATCAGGGTCGTTTCAGGCGTGTCCTCGGAGACTTGGACTTCCTCCGGCAATTCGGTGGTATCAAGACAGCTTGCAACCTGAGGCCAGCGCGCAGCAATGACTTCCAGGTTTTGTGTGTAAATATCTCCATTCTTCATTTGGGAAATGCCGCTTTCACCCAGATCATCTTGGCGCACTCGCTATCAACTCAATGATCCGCTCTTGCTGATTCTGTCGCAGGCCAACTGATGACGGCAGGCTCAGTGCCTGCTGATTCAATGATTCGGCTATGCTCCCTCTGACAACCTGACAGTCCCGATACACCGGAGAACAGTGCAGAGGCTGCCACAGTGGTCTGACTTGGACCTGCTGCGCGGCAAAAAAATCGAGAAGTTCTTTTCGACCTGTACCAAAGAGCTCTGAGTCAATCAATATCGTGTATAGCCACCAGGCGCTATTCCCACGACTCGGCACAGGCATTGGAGTTACTCCGTCAATACGACTTAACCTTTCGCCATAAAACTCGGCGATTGTTTGTTTTTTCTGCAGATAGGTATCCAGCTGCTCCAACTGGGCACAACCCATCGCTGCCTGAATATTCGTGAGGCGATAATTGAAGCCGACGTCGCCATGGACGTATTCGACCGGATCATCTTTTGCCTGAGTTGTCAGGTAGCGGGCCTTCTCTGCCCAATCAGCACGATTGGTCACCAGCATGCCGCCGCCTCCAGTGGTGATCATCTTATTGCCGTTAAAGCTATAGCAGCCGATATCACCGATAGTCCCCAAAGCCTGATCGGCGTAGCTACCACCAAGCCCCTCGGTAGCATCTTCAATAAGCACTAAATCAAACCGGCGAGCCAGCTCAATGATCGGCTGCAGATCAACCGGATGACCGAGAATGTGTACCGGAATGATGGCGCTGATACGTCGCTGGGTCACCCGATTACGCAAAACACCGTTAACCGTTTCGCACTGATTTTCCAGAAAATCTGTGACGCACTGTGGGTCCATCTGCCAGAAGTGCTCTTCAGCGTCGATGAAAACCGGCCAAGCGCCGGCGTAACGAATGGCATTCGCTGGAGCGATGAAGCTCAACGTCGAGATCAAGACCTCATCATCCGGCTGCACACCGGCAACCAGCAAGGCGGTATGTAGAGCAGCTGTGCCGTTAACCGTAGCGACCGCATGGTCAGAACCGACCCGCTGGGCCAGTTGCTGTTCAAAGCGATCTACATACGCCCCGACCGATGAGACCCATGCGGTATCGAGACATTCTTTGACATACTGCCACTCATTGCCACTGACATCCGGCACGCAAAGCGGTATATATTGCTCTGGCGTAACATTGGCCTGCTCAGACAACATAAACTCCGGGGCGGTACTTATCGAGATTTTCCCGCATCCAGTCGATCGTTTTCTGCAGGCCGTTTTCCAAATCTACTTCTGGAGTCCAGCCAAGCAGCTCTTTGGCCAATCGATTATCCGCCATTAAGCGCTCGACCTCACTCTTTTCAGGCCGGACCCGCGAATCATCACTTTCCAGCTCTATTTCCGCGCCGGTCAGCCGGGCGATCATTTGAGCCAGATCATTGATACTGATCTCCTTTCCGAAGCCAAGGTTGATGGTCCGCCCGATCGCTTCAGGAACCGCTGCTGCGAGCATAAATCCGTTAACGGTATTGGCCACATAATTCATGTCGCGGGTCGGTGACAAGCTGCCCAGCTTGACCTTTTTCCCCGATATGCACTGAGTGATGATGGTCGGTATCACTGCCCGGGCTGACTGCCGGGGACCAAAGGTATTGAAGGGCCGCACTGTCGTTACCGGAACCTCAAAGGAACAATGATAGGATTCGGCAATTTTATCCGCACCGATCTTACTGGCAGAATAAGGCGATTGCCCCTGAACCGGGTGCTCTTCGCTAATCGGCACTTGCAAAGCGGTTCCATAGACCTCGCTGGTCGAGGTATGGACCACTCGTTCGGTGCCGGCTTCCCGCGCCGCCTGCAACACGTTCAAGGTCCCGTTGATATTCGTCCGCACGTAGGATGCCGGAGCCACATAGGAGTATGGAATAGCGATCAACGCAGCGAGATGGAAGATCACATCCACCCCCTGTACCGCCTGTCTCACGCTGTCGGCATCGGCAATATCCCCAGCCACGATTTCCAATTCGTCACTCAGTTCTGAGTCATCGAGCCAGCCTCGGCTAGCGAGGGCATTATAATGAACAAGGGCCCGCACGCGGGCCCCTTCACGGCACAAACTTTCAGACAGGTGACTGCCAATAAATCCACCGGCACCGGTCACCAAAACTTTTTTTCCCTGCCAGTTCATGCAGATAGTCTCCTTTTTTCCTGATCCAGATTGGCCCGCTCGTAATCAGCGTGCTGACCAATATCGAGCCAGTATTCCATAATCGGAAAACTGACGACTTTTTTGCCGTATTCAATCATGGCCTCGATCAGGTCCGTCTTTTCATAGCGTTCATTCTTGGGAATTTACTTATGGGG
>CALZLE010000271.1 GCA_945788205.1 uncultured Desulfuromonadales bacterium | reverse complement strand
TACTCAATCACCTGGGTCTCGATATTCAGACCGGACACCTCGGAAAATCCGAGCTTGGTACCGCCCCACTGAACCTGGAAATGAAAAACCGGCAAAGGATAATCAGCCATCTATCTGTCTCCTTGTCTTTGTTGTCTAAAAATGCTTGTACGCGCCAGACATTGTTCAGAGGCGATACGCATCATGATTCCAGCATTTTGTGCGAGAACTTCAGGATGATAAATTCAGCTGGCCGAACCACGGCCATGCCGATTTCAACGTTCATCCGCCCCTCCAGAACATCCTGCGCGGTCATTGTTTCACCAAGCCCGACGCGAACAAAAAAGGCATGCTCCGGCTTAACACCCTGCAGGGCACCATCGCGCCATTTTTGCACCAGATAGTTCTCGACCATCGCCTTCATCTTGATCCAGGTGTTGGCATCGTTCGGCTCGAAAACTGCCCAGTAGGTCGACTTTTTAACCGACTCTTCGACCATATTGAAGAAACGCCGTACCGAAATGTAGCGCCATTCGTTGTCGTTGCCGGCCAAAGTACGTGCCCCCCAGATCAGGGTGCCTTTGCCGCTGAATGGTCGAATCGCGTTGATTGATTTGCCGGCGTTGACGTCAATATTGAGATCTTCCTGCTGCTTAGCATCAATCTTGATTGACGGACCGTTGACCGAACTGAGACTGACATTTGCCGGGGCCTTCCAGACGCCACGGGTACGATCGGTAAAGGCGTACGCACCGGCAACAGCACCACTCGGCGGCAGAATCGCAAGCTTGTCGTTGATCCCTTTGACGATGTTTTTATAGAGCGCAAAACGCTCCGCCAACAGGCCATCGAAGGTCGATTCGTAATCTGCGACCGAAGCAGCCAGCTCAGCGACGGCAGCGCTCAATCCGCCGAAAGCCATGTGCGCAGCCTCCAGAGCAATATTGCCTTTGGCATTATCATCCGCAGCGCCGTCATAGCGATTATCAACACCTGTTGAGGTCATCGTTTTAGTCAGGGTGCTGCCGGTAATCGTGTTGAGCGCTGCAATCACGGCATCGAGTCGTGAGCCTGAATCGCCCGTCGTCACCAGAATCTTGCCGGCGGTGAAGCCGATTGATGAGTTGTGGTGCTCAAGCAGCATCTGCAGATCTTTCTGTAACTCGTTATTTTTAACGATGGTGTCGAGATCGGTCTGCAATTTAAAATCATCAGTCTCGGCAATGCCGCTGCGGTAGTCAGCCAACAGCGCATGCAGGACATCTACGGTCAACGCATACATCGGACGGATCAGCGTCTGAAAGTTGTCCACCGCGGCATAATTCTGCCCCGCCTTGAAGCTGTCATCCAGTTCGCCGAACTGTTCTTTCAAAGTGCTGTTGTCGCCAGTGAGGAAGGCATCGATCAGGTCGCTTTGCAGGTCTTTGGCAGCCTGAATTGAGGCGTTGAGTTCTCCAGAGATAAAAGCCTTGAGTGCGGCATCCTTGGTCAGGTTTTCCAACTTCAAAACACCGCTGGTCGAAGCCCGCTTGAGACTGACATTGCGCGACTTGACCGTCTTGGTGTAGGAAGTTTTCAACCAAGGCATATAAGAGGCGCCATATTTGAGATTCTTGATGCCGATATTGTTGCGGAAGGCGGCCTTGTCAACCTCAAGATCATCGGTGTTGGCGAGGTCGCAGACGACAACCCGATCCATCAGCTTGCCGCATTGTGCGAGGGCCTGCTGCTGAAACTGGTAGAGGTTTGTGCCGGTGAGCAGAGTCGCGTCGGGACAGAGCAGAATGGTCGGTTCGTCTTCTTTTTCCAGCGCTTTCAGGCCACCGAGAATTCCGCTTGTATCGTCGCCAATGGCGGGCGCGGCACTATAATCGCCAACCGAAACGATGTAACACTTACCGCCACCGTTGTCGAAATAGATGCGCATGCTGTCGAACAGGTAGAAACTGTTGGCCCCCAAGTCGACATCGCTGACGGCATTGTTGTCATCAAGAAAAACCGTCGGCTTAACCGGCGCACCGCCACCGAACCAGCGCTGAAATTCGACCATTGAGCGGATCATGGTCGGCTTCAAGGTCAGAGTTTCGCCATTCTTTTGAGCGAATTCGGTATAACCGATAAACGCCGGAATGGCGGTTTCCACCTCTGCTACCGACGGTGGAAACAGGGAAATTTCTTCTACGTAAACATCTGGTGTCTTGTAAGTCGCCATGTTCCGTCCCTCATCCTGTTAGAGTTAGACCTAGTTATTGATATTTAGTGCTAGTTAGACATAAACATAAACTCTGGAAACGACATTATCAGCAGCCACCGGGATCACTTCGGAGACCGATGGATTAGGCAAATTGTCGATGACCAATCGCGGGGTTGACAGCCCCTTCTTCTTGCGCAGAGTGATCCCTTTCAGTGGTTGCTGGCGCAAAGGCAGCTCGCTCCTGGCTATAAACGGAATGGCGGTACTCCCATCAGCCAGAGTCACCGCGCTCTGTCGGGCAAAGGTCACTGGCGGATCATCAAGCTGTACGCGCAAATCGTTTGGCGCCACTTCGGTTTCATATTTGGCAACCACGTAATACTCCCAGGTTGTTTTGCGCGCCTGTAGCTTGAGCAGGTAGCGCCTGAATTGAACATTGCTGCTGCCATCAATAAAGTTGAAATCGTTGCTAACAGCGGGATCGACGGCTATTTCAATCAGGCCGAAAGGGAAACCGCTGACCAACCGATCGGCCGCGTAAAACCGCAGGTGATCAACACCATTGCGCCGCAGCAGGTAAAGCCCCGATGTTTTATGGCTTAAATCGACCAAGTAACTGGAAATGCCCTCGACCGTTGCCACTCGCTGGCGGCGGACCTGTTCACCCTGCGCATTTAAGACTTCCCAGAGGATGGAATCTGTCGCCGCTTCGACATCGACCTGGAATCGCTGTGGACGCAGTGTCAGCAAATCATCGGCAGAGAGAAACTCAGCAGTGGTATCAG
>CALZLE010000270.1 GCA_945788205.1 uncultured Desulfuromonadales bacterium | reverse complement strand
GTCGGGGGCATCATATTCAAACACTGGCAGGGTAACGGACTCACCCTTGAAGGCCTTTTCAACCAGCGGCATAATGCCCAGTTTTCTAACCTCTTCATCTTCCAGAAGATTATATTTTTCCAGCACTTCCGGGAGCGTTTCTTCAGCAATACCCCAAAGCTTTTTCCACGCCTCATTGACCTGGATTATTTGTCCATCAAGATTCATAATCTGTATGGAAAGCGAAGACTGTTCGACCAAACTCCGGAACTTCTCCTCGCTATCTTGCAATGCCATCTCCGCCTGTTTGCGTACAGAGATATCTCGATTGATACCGACATGACCAATCATATTTCCCTCTCTGTCTTTGATCAGAGAGACTGTGCTCTGGATAAATATTCGTACGCCATCTTTCCTCTGTTGAGTGACTTCGCCCCGCCAAACACCTTCCCGGTTTAATTTCTCCAGTATCTCTTCACGTTTTTCATCCGGATATTCAATTGATGTCAATTCCCTGTAGAGCTTGCCGAGAGTTTCTTCAGCTTTCCAGCCATAAATCGTTTCAGCAACTGCATTCCAACTGACAATCTTGAAGTCGGTATCTACTGACACAACGGCATCGGAGATGTTTTCCAGCAGTGTTGCCTGGTAACGCAGTTTTTCCTCCGCGCGCCCATGTTCCTCAACCTCAAACATCAACTCGCCGGTCCGCTTCAGAACCTGTTGTTTCAGGCTCCTATTCCAGAAGACAAAAAGGAGTATAATGCCTGAGGCCGCACTGCCAATAATCAGCATCCATTTTACGATGACAGCCGTTTCTGCATGTTCGTATTTTATTGAGATATATTTGTTGCGAATATGGGCTTGTTCCTCAGAAGATATACTGGCGAGGGCCTTGTTTATGATACTGCCGAGTTCGGGCCAATCGTTCCGCATTCCCATTGAGAACACATGGTCGCCAAAAGGGCTGGGACCAGCTATCTTCAGATCTGCAAGCCCCTTCTCCAGAATAAGAAAAGATGCGAGGGTCAGATTGCCGATATAAGCATCGGCTTTTTGGGTGGCAACTGCTTCAATGGCCTGGGCATCATTATCAAAAAGAACCAGATTGAGCTCCGGATACTCGTTCTTGACCTTCTCATGAATGACCGTTCCCCTCGGCAAGGCTATTTTCTTGACGCGAAGATCAACGATATCAGAAATGAATTCTCTATCCTCTGCGTGGGTGAAAATCACATACGGTGAGCGGATATAATCCTTGGTGAAAAGGATAGATTTCTCTCTCTCCGGTGTCCGCATCGTCGACGTTATCAGGTCTGGTCCTTGATGTGTTTTGAGTCCAGCGAGGGCCTCAGGAAATGTTTCCCCGGAAGCAACATATTTGAATTTTACTCCGGTGCGTTCCGAGATCAATTTCAGATAATCAATGGAAATCCCTGCCGGAGCTGCGTCTTTTCTCAGGATGATATATGGGGGGATATTAACCACACGCACCTGGACTGTGTGGTTCTGATCGAACCAGGCCTGCTCTTCCGGAGTGAGGTTTATTACTTCTTTTTGTTGTGGGAGCTGAATCCATTTGGACATAATTTCATCGATCTCTTCTACTGAAAAGCTTGAAATGCATTTGTTTAAAATGGAAACCAGTTCCGGCCAATCCGGCCTTATGGCCATGCCGAATTTGTTAAATGAATCATAAAACACATATTTTGTTGCTACCCCAAAATACCGGTACTTTGTAATGAGGTAGTTATTGGTTGAGACTCCGACAAGCAGGTCCACTTCGTTTTTGTAGATCTTCTCCAACCCTTCCTTGGCATTCTTTACCTTCAGGACGGTTACTCTGTCTTCAAATGGCTTGATAATTTCTTTTGTAACAAAGATTTTGTCAATGATCGCCACTTTCTTGCCGACAAAATCGTCGGGGCGTTCAAAACTGTCATCAACGCGTCCAAATACAGTTGGGTAGTTGCGGTAAAAACTGTCGGTTTTCAGAAACCCCAGTTTATCGGCATAATCGGGGTTAAGAATGGCAATACCATCTGTTTCCCTTGTTTTTGCCTTCTCGTGCATGGTTGAGATGGAATCGATCACGAGTGCGATATGGGTACCAAGCCGCTTATTAAATGCATTGAGAATATCGACCACGAATCCACGATAAGACCCATCTGGGTCGACAATGATCGCCGGCTCAAAGTCGCTGTTATAACCAATTTGGATATTCGGATGTGCCGCAAGCCATGCTTGTTCTTCGGTTGTAAGTTTAATCTGTTGGTTAGGTTGGCTGGGTGATGAGTCTGTTTTAGGGAAAGAATTCTGAGCAAAGAGAGGTAAGGCACACCCAAGGATGAGCAAAACTGCAAACAAGATTATTGTGACAAGGTTTTTCATCATGCTCGGCTTAGCCCTTGTTGGAGTTTATTGGAATTCGAGGAAAGTCAGATCGCCCTCACTTTATTAATGTATTTGAGAATAGTTTTTTATGCAAAATTAATAGCTTGGCTGAAGAAAACTTTCATCAGTTCCGATTCGTCATGGGAGAAAATAGCCGCGCAAACCTTTGCGCATCAGCAGATGATCGGCAACCAGTAGCAAAGTCGATTTCTTGGTCATGAAGAACTCCCGGGCATCGTGCCCCAAGGCACTGACATAATCATCGTGCAACCTTGATAAGGTACGGACTTGACCTCCAGTTTGCCACCGAGATCGATCATCCGCTCCTCGATGCTGAAGAGGCCGAAACCGCCATCAGATTTGACATTGCCGATAACTCGGCCCGGCTTAAAACCAACGCCGTCGTCCTGAAACGTAATCCGCAACTCACCAGTTACGGTTTCTAGCTGCACTTTCACTTTGCTGACCCTGGCATGCTTGATCGTATTGGTCAAGAGTTCGCGCACATTACGGAACAGTATCGCACGCAGGTCTTCTTCGAGATCACATCCAGACAGGTTATCGACCAGATCAAAATCAATCGTCTGTCTCTTATTCAGTTTCTCTTCGACCCATTCCCCGATCGCCGCCCCCAGGCCGATCTCGTTCATCGTCGGTGAGCTGAGTTCGAAGATCAGTTGACGGGTATCCTGCGTCGTTTTGAGAAGCATCCGGGAGATTTCATCAAGCTGTACCCTTATGGCGACACCATCGGTGCCC
>CALZLE010000269.1 GCA_945788205.1 uncultured Desulfuromonadales bacterium | reverse complement strand
GATGTCGCTTTTCGGTTGAATTTTGTTTGGCTGGAAGCCCATTTCGGCAAGTTGTATATGGGGGACTTCTCTGCTGGGCACATCACAACCGAGGATGCCTCTGCTCTGATTGAAACACTGCAGCAAGAGTTAGGTGATGAAGAATTCAGCTTTTACCCCGGTGTGTCGTACCGTCATCTGCTGGTCTGGAAAAATGGTCGTGACCAATTGCAGTTTACACCACCGCACGACATTTCCACTTTGAGCGTTGAAGATTATTTGCCGAAAGGTGAGGGCGCCGATGTTCTGATGAATCTGACCAACTCCGCGCAGATGGTTTTGGCCCACCATCCCGTTAATCATCAAAGAACAGAACGAGGTGAGTTGCCGGCCAATTCGATCTGGCTTTGGGGGCATGGTCGTCGTCCGCAAATGGAAACCTACCAGCAACGCTTTGAGCTGAGTGGTGCGGTTATTTCTGCCGTTGATCTGATCAAAGGCATTGGTGTTAACGCCGGGTTGGACATCATTGAAGTCCCTGGCGCAACCGGCTACCTCGACACCAATTATCGCGGCAAGGCTGAATATGCCGTAGCTGCAGTCGAAGATAGGGATTTTGTCTACGTACACGTTGAAGCGCCTGATGAAGCGGCACACGGTGGGCTATTAAAAGAGAAAATCAAAGCGATCGAGGATTTCGACCGTGAAGTCGTCGGGACAATTATTGAAAATCTCCCTAAAATTGGTGATTGTCGGATTTTGATTATGCCGGACCATCCGACTCCGGTTGAGAAACGGACTCACACTTCCGACCCTGTTCCTTATATATTATTTGATTCGCGTGAAGAGCATGACTCAACGGCGACCGGCTACAGTGAAGAAGAAGCAAAGCGTTGCGGAGAAACCGTCCCCGGACATCAACTGTTGCCGATGTTGTTGAACCGCTAGCTTGAGGGGCAAACGTGACTGTTGTTAAATTTGCGACCTTGGAGCGACAAGAAAAGATACGTTTGCTCTGTCGGCTGGCGGAGGATCAATTCAATGCCGGAAAAAGAGTTCTGATCCGGGTTCAGGATGACAATCAGGCTGTGTCGCTTGATCGTTTCATGTGGACTTGGGACAAGGGCGCTTTCCTTCCACATGCATTCAATAATGGTTCTGTCGACTGCCTTGAAGAGCCGATTGTCATCACCGTTCGCGAAGACAACCCTAACGCCGCTCCTGTACTTATCATGGGCCAGCCTTGCTCGCTTGACTATCTTCGTCGCTTTGAGTTGGTGATCGATTTTGCTGAGGTTTATGATAAGCAGCTCGCAGAACTCTCCCGTGAAAGATTCAGATTATACCGAGAGCAGGGCTTCAACCCGCAAATGTATTAACTTCATTGTGACTGCATAATACGAAATACCAAAACATAATGACTGATGATCCGGTGTCACTGTGCCGAAGGTCTTTGGTTGAAGGAGTTTTTTTGAACACAGAAAATATCAGCGTCGTTCTGGTTGAGCCACAAGGCCCCCGCAATATCGGCTCAGTCTGTCGGGCGATGCTAAATTTCGGACTTTTTGATCTGCGGCTGGTCAATCCGCAAACTGATCATCTATTGCACGAAGCACGACAGATGGCAGTAAAAGCGACGACCGTACTGGAAGAGGCAAAAATCTTTACGAGCCTGGAAGAAGCACTCGCTGACTGTACATTAAGCGTTGGAACCACTCGGCGTTTCGGTCGGTATCGCGAAGGGCTGCTGCATCCGGACGAAGCAGCAAAAATGCTACTACCAGAAACTGTCGAAGATCGCGTTGCCATGGTGTTTGGCCGCGAAGATAAAGGCCTGTTTAACGCCGAACTTGATCTCTGCCAGCACTTTGTGACGATTCCGACAAATGACAAGTTGCCATCAATGAATCTGGCGCAGGCGGTAGCCGTATGCCTGTATGAGATCAGTAAAGTGAAAGGTGAATTGGCAGGGGCCGAACATGGTCGTAAGCAGCTTGCGTCAAATGATGATCTCGAGCGGATGTTTCAGCATATGCGCGAGTCTTTAACCCAGGTTGGCTTCCTCGATCCACAAAACCCCGATCATATCCTCCGCGCTTTTCGAAGGATTCTCGGGCGCTCAGGCCTTAACGAGCGAGAAGTTCGGATTATGCGTGGACTGTTCAGTCAAATTGATTTATTAGATGAGCAGATGAATAAATTAAAAAATCAAAGAAATGACAATGAATAGCGATCTGAAGCCGATGGTTCTAGGTAACGGCCTGACTCTTCGCTTTGACGATCAGAGTAACCGTTATTTTGGGGATTTTCATCGGATTTGTATTTGTGTGCAGATCTGTTTACCGGAGCAGGTCGCCTTGTCTGCTGGCTTAGCAGGGGGGAAAGATTTTCTGGAAAGAAAGTTGGAGAAAATGGGGGTTCCGTCCGAATCACTGGAAAAGGAAAGGAAAATATTACTCGACGCGTTTTTAGCTACCGGCTTAACGTATCTCGAAAAAAAGGATTTTCCTCAACAGCTATTACTGAAATTACAAAAGGAAAAATCGAGACCGGTTTTTCTACGCAATTAGCCAGAAAAGGGCAATTATTTCCTTGCCATTGTCCACATGAGGTGGTATTTACATTGAGTTTCTTGCAGTAACACCCTGAAAGTGAGCCATCGGCTCGCTTTTTTTATTATCGAGAGGTTGAAGGTTGGCGCAGGTACTCGAACAGATTGAAGAGCTCATACAGCCGATTTTGGACGATTTGGGCCTGGAATTGGTCGATTTAATCTATCAGCGTGAAACACGCGGCTGGGTGTTGCGTTTTCTTCTCGATAAAGAAGGTGGGATTAACCTTGACGACTGCGCTCAGGCAAGCCGTGAGTTCAGCGCTATTCTTGATGTTGAGGACGTTCTCGACACCGCATACACGCTTGAGGTTTCCTCGCCTGGCATCGATCGCCCGCTGAAGAAACCGCGTGACTTTGAACGTTTTTCGGGTCAGCAGATTAAAGTGAAAACCGTCGTAGCAATCGACCCGGATGAACGAGGTCGAAAGCGCAAGACCTTTATCGGAATGCTTGATGGTCTCGATGGCGATAAAATTTTGCTGACAGTGAAAGAAAAAAAGGCGGCGCAGATTCTGATCCCGTTGGATCAGATCGATAGCGCAAATTTGGAATATGAGTTTTAAGCGAACAGGCGTTCGTTTATAAATAATCCTTCAGGCTGGAAAACCGGCTGTTACACACACCAAAAGGGGTAAGACAAGATGGTGGGCAACCTTAATCACATCATCGATCAGGTCGTAAAGGACAAAGGGATCGATCGCGACGTTTTAGTTGAAGCGCTCGAGTCCGCAGTTCTTTCAGCTGCGAACAAGAAATTTCGCAACACCCGTGATCTTGAAGCACATTTCAACGAAGAAATCGGTGAAGTTGAAGTTTTTGAGTTTGTTACTGTTGTCGATGAAGTGGTCGACTCGTACAAAGAGATCGATATTGAAGAAGCGCGCGAAGTCGATCCCGACGTTGAGGTCGGTGACTCCCTTGGCATGATGATGGAGGCTGGTAGTTTTAGCCGCATCGCCGCTCAAACAGCCAAACAGGTTATTATTCAAAAAGTCCGCGAAGCAGAGCGCGAAGGTGTCTATAACGAATTCAAGGATCGCGTCGGTGAAGTCGTCAATGGTATCGTGCGCCGCTACGAGCGTGGCGATCTGATTGTCGATCTTGGTCGCGCAGAAGCTTTACTGCCGAATCGCGAGCAGGTGCCGCGCGAGAATTATCGTCAGTCAGATAGAGTCCGGGCCTATATCTCCGAAGTAAAGATGTCAGCCAAGGGGCCGCAGATCATTCTTTCGCGGACCCACCCAGGGCTACTGATCTCCTTGTTCAAGTCCGAAGTTCCGGAAATTGCTGAAGGTATCGTTGAAATCAAAAACGCCGTCCGCGAGCCGGGTAGCCGGGCCAAGATTGCTGTTGAGTCACATGATATGGATGTTGATCCCGTCGGTGCTTGCGTTGGTATGCGTGGTTCCCGGGTTCAGAATGTGGTGACCGAATTACGCGGAGAGCGGATCGATATTATTCCTTGGACTCCTGACCCAGCACGTTTTGCCTGCGCAGCTTTAGCTCCAGCTGAAGTCTCTCGCGTTTATATTGACGACGAAGCCGTTACGATGGAAATCATTGTTCCTGACGATCAGCTCTCTTTGGCAATCGGCAAAAAAGGTCAGAATGTTCGCTTGGCGGCTAAATTGATCAACTGGAAAATCGATATCAAGAGTGAAAGCCGGGCTCAAGAAGAAGAACAAGAACAGGAAGAAACTCCTGCAGAAGAAACGGTTGCTGCTGAAACGGAAGAAGCATCTGTAACTCCAGGGGACGAAGCGAAGAGTGAAGAAG
>CALZLE010000268.1 GCA_945788205.1 uncultured Desulfuromonadales bacterium | reverse complement strand
GCTGGCGTTGGACAAGACCGGTACCATCACCCACGGCAAGCCCGAGCAGACCGATTTCGAGACGTTCGTCGGTGACAAGCAGCAGGTCCGGCGGTTGGCTATCAGTCTTGCGACCCGCTCCGACCATCCGGTCTCGCAAGCGATCGCTCGCGCCGCGCAGCAGGCTGATCCTGCTCCGACGGAGGTTGCGGACTTTACCGCCATCCCTGGTCGCGGTGTGTGCGGGGTGATTGATGGCCAGATTTATCACCTGGGTAATCACCGGCTGATCGGCGAACTCGGGCTACTGACACCACAGCTGGAAGAACGGCTCGACAAACTGGAGCGGCAGGGCAAGACGGCAGTTATGCTGGCGACCCAGGGTGAGGTGCTGGGGCTGTTCGCGGTGGCGGACACCGTCAAGGAGAACAGCCGTCAGGCGGTCGCGGAGCTGCATGCGCTGGGCGTCAGGACGCTGATGCTGACCGGCGACAACCCGCATACTGCTGAGGCGATAGCCGGGCAGGTCGGCATCGACGAGGCGCGCGGCAACCAGTTGCCGGAAGAGAAGCTGGAGACGGTCGAGTCGCTGCTCGATCAGACCGGCACCGTCGGTATGGTTGGCGACGGCATCAACGATGCCCCGGCGCTGGCGCGCGCCGATATCGGCTTCGCCATGGGCGCCGCCGGCACCGACACCGCTATAGAAACCGCCGACGTGGCGCTGATGGACGATGATCTGCGCAAGCTGCCGGCCTTTTTACGCCTGTCGCGCACCACTGCGAGCATCCTCACGCAGAACATCGCGTTCGCGCTGGGGATCAAGGCGGTGTTTATCGCCCTGACCTTCACCGGCCATGCGACCATGTGGATGGCGGTGTTCGCCGATATGGGGGCCAGCCTGCTGGTGGTGTTCAACGGCCTGCGTCTGTTGCGTAAATGAACCTGAACGAAGAGAAATATGATGACTGTTGATAACCCGCACGTGAGTGCTACCGCAATTGCCTGGCGCTGGTGGACCCTGGCGATCAGCCTGGCGGTGGCCGATCAGGCTACCAAAGCCGCGGTCCAGGCACTGATGTACTACGGCCAGAGCATTCCGCTGACCGGCTTTTTCAACTTGGTGCATGTCTGGAACACCGGGGCAGCGTTCAGCTTTCTCGCCGATGCGGGCGGCTGGCAGCGCTATTTTTTTATCGTGATATCCCTCGGCGTGTCGATCGTTCTGGCCGTTATGCTCGGAAGACCGCGACGTAAAATCGAGGCGCTCGGCTACAGCCTGGTTCTGGGCGGTGCGCTCGGCAACGGCTTCGATCGTGTCGTGCGTGGTTATGTCGTCGATTCCCTGGATTTTTACTGGCGGAGCTGGCATTGGCCGGCGTTCAATCTTGCCGATTGTGGTATCGTGATCGGGGTGTTCTGCCTGTTGTGGGTTGCGTGTTTCACTCCGTCTGCGCAGCGATCAACCGAGCTATGATAGTTAATATGAACAGAAAGGAAACCTGATCATGGAAACCAGCCCTGACATGACCTTCTGGATCGCTTTTTCCGCTGGGGCGCTCTCGTTTTCGTCCCCCTGCGTGCTGCCGCTGCTCCCCTCTTACGTCACCTATATCACCGGGCTGACCTTCGGCCAGCTCCAGGAAGCGCATCCCGGTGCCAAGGCGCGCTTGACGGTTCTGTCCCACACCCTGGTCTTTATTCTCGGATTTTCCGTCGTCTTCGTCTCCCTGGGTGCTCTCGCCGGGCTGGCCTCCCACGCCTTTCAGTCGTACTTCCGTGAGGGGCTGAGCTTGGTGCAGAAGGGCGGCGGAATTCTCATATTCCTGTTCGGCATTCACCTGACCGGTCTGTTCCATTTCGGCGTGCTGCTCGGGGAAAAAAGAGTGAAAATCCCCAACAAGCCGAAAGGTTTTCTCGGCACCTTCCTGGTGGGTGTGATCTTCGCGGCGGGCTGGACCCCCTGTATCGGCCCGATCCTGGGCGCCATTCTGGCCCTGGCCGCCGGCACCAGCGGTAGCCCCGGACAAGGGGTCGTTCTGTTGAGCATCTATTCGGCGGGGCTGGGCATCCCCTTTCTGGTCTCCGCCATGCTCTTTCACAGTTTTCTCTCCGCCTTCAAACGCTTCCGTAAACATATCCGGTTGGTGGAAATCGGCACCGGCGTCATGCTGATGCTGGTCGGGGCGATGCTCTTCCTGGACTATTACGCTCTGCTTACGGGTTACCTTTTCCGGTGGTTTCCGGCAACCGGCTGAGGAAGCTCAGGAGATTTGAAAATATGCGAATGACAGTAAAGCTAGCATCCCTGGGGCTTCTGCTCGGTTTTTTAGCCTCCTGCGCCATCTCTCCCCAGGGGAGAGCCGCTCCGCTGTCCGGTGTCGCTTCTGGCGAGACCCGCTGGCAGGGGACTGTCTTCATCGACGGCGACCTGGTTCTGGAGGAAGAAGCTCGCCTGGTTATCGCTCCCGGTACCGAGGTGGTTTTTCTGCCACCTGCCGATGGCAAAGATCTTTTCACCGAACGCCCCAATTTTCCCGGCAGCGAACTGATTATCCGGGGAACTCTTATCGCCGAAGGAACTGCCGAGAAACCTATCAGCTTCCGCTTCGTCGATCCGGAGGCACCGGCTGGCAGCTGGGGGGGGATCAACCTGAAAGAGAGCCCCGAGGTCCGCTTCCGGTTTGTCCGCATCACCCAGGCCAACAGCGCCATTCACAGCCATGGTTCTATCGTTCGCCTGGAGCAGAGCCTGATTGAAAACAATCTGTTTGGACCACGTTTCAACACCACCGAGTTCACCATTCGTAATAATCTTTTTCGCGACAACGGGACCGCCATCCGTTTCCACCTCGGCACCCCGCTCATCACTGGCAACATGATCACCGGGAATGACAAGGGGATATTCATCACCTCCGACCCCGGAGATTACCGCATCGAAGGGAACAACATCGTCGGCAACCGCCGTTATGCTGTCGCGCTCGGGGAAGAAGTGGCGGATGATGTGCAAATGGCAAATAACTATTGGGGGACAGACGACACCGTTGCGATAGAAGCATCCCTTTTCGACGGACGGAAGGATGACTATCTCGGTAAAGTTATCTTTTCTCCTTTCGCTGATAAGCCTATTTCTTCGGGTGGTGCAAAGCTTCCGGCAGCAACCTCGACAAACCTGAATGATTCTTAAAAAAAAGGACGATAGAGATGATAATTGAGACGACCCGGGCGAAATCACTTCTCCTCGTCTGCAGCTTTCTGGGTGGGCTGTATTGCTTGTCGAATGCATTCGGAGCGGCGCTGTTCTGTGGCACCCGTGGTTGTGAAATCTACGCCGGCTACGGCCTGTTCGGCATTTCTTTCTACTGGTACGGTTTCGTCGGTTTTCTTGGAATCTTCCTGCTGACTCTCTTTAGCCGCTATCAGTATGCTCGACTGTTGCTGGCCTTGACTCTTGGTCTGGCACTACTGTTCGACACCTTGTTCCTTATCTATCAGTCCTTGCTCTGGCCTTGTTCCAGCTGCCATGTCGTGGCGCTGCTGATCGGCATTTCAGCGTTTGCCGGGATAAAAACCTTCAATCTTCCCGGGCGGAAACTGCTGATCGGCGTCGGTGTCCTCTGGAGCATATTTTTTATCTATATCAGTGTCGCGGTCGTCAAGGAAATCGCCTTTAAACCCTGGCCGATTTATGGTTCTGCCGAGGCCCCGGTTAAAATCTATTTTTCTCCGACTTGTGGCGCCTGCGAAGAGGTTGTTCGCCAAGTGCTCAGTGATGAACAGGCAGCAAACCAGACCGGTTTCTACCCCATAGCGAAAAACAAAAAAGATGAATCGCGCTTGGCAAAGGCGCTGGAGCACTCAGCGAAAGACGTTGATGCGACAACAGTATTGGAACTGTTTTCCTCAACCCCACAGCAGGGCGCAGCTCTCAACTTTAAGGACAGATTGCGCCTGTTGAGCAATAAAATGGTCCTGGCCAGAAGCGATGCGACCAGAGTCCCCCTGATCGTTTCTCCGCACATCATAGAAATCGACAGATTAGATGATGGTTTTTCCCTGCCGATCGAAAACCTTTGGGGGATCCCAGTGGAAAATTTGCCCGACGCCGGTTGCTCAGCTATTGCTGATGATGAGGATTGCGAGCAATGACCCATGATTATAACCATCGAAAGCCAAAAACTATTGTAAATTTAACAATTCACAGGATATGGAGGAAAACAATGCGGATTGCTGTTTATCTTATGACTGGCCTTTTTCTGTTCGTTTCACCGGCCGGCGCATTTGAACAAATGAGCTCAGAAAAAGCCGACTGTCGCAGCTGCCATACGTTAACCAAGGCCGAGGCAAAAAAGATTTTCACCGGCTTTCAGGGTGAATTATTGTCTGTTCAGCAGGCTAAAATGCCCGGATTCTGGGAGATCGGCATGAAAGTAAATAACCAGAATGTGCCGATTTACCTCGACTACTCCAAATCCTACATGGTCAGTGGCAATATCATTCGGTTGAAGGACAGGAAGAACCTGACCGAAGAAAGTTACCGAAAGCTTAATCCGGTTGATCTATCCCGCTTCCCGATCGATGATGCCTTACTGCTCGGCAACCCGGAGGCGGAAAAGAAGATCGTTGTCTTTACCGACCCCCACTGCCCCTACTGCGTCAAACTGCACGATGTGATGAAAGAGGCCGTTGCAAAGCGCTCAGACCTGTTGTTTCAGATCAAGTTGATGCCGATCAAAACGAGTTCGAAAAAAATTGCAGAAACAATCGCCTGCACCAAGTCGATGGAGCAGTTGGAGGCCGCATTTGCCAAGCAAGAGATCCCGGAAGCCAGTTGTGAAAACAACTCTATCGAACAAAACCTGGCGGTGGCAAAATCTCTTGGTATCCGGAGTACCCCGACCCTGATTCTGCCGAATGGACAGATCGCCTCTGGATATAAGCCATTGGACGCACTGCTCAAAGCAATTGATCAGGCGGCTGAAAGTGATTAAGTTTCGTAGAAAGTTTTTCTTCGTTTTGCTTTTGTCTGTAGAAAGGTGCTCTCATGCGTAATTTACTTCTGATTGCTTTACTCGTTGTCATAGGCGGTGGTGCCTACATTTACTTCAATATGCCTCCGGCACCAGTGGTCGCCGGCGAGATGGCTCCTGACTTCACCCTGGAAGACACCAAGGGCAACAAGGTCACCTTGTCTTCATTGCGCGGCAAGGTGGTCATGGTGAACTTCTGGGCGACCTGGTGCCCGCCCTGCAAAGAAGAGATGCCCTCGATGGAAAAGCTCAACAAGATCATGGCGGGCGAAGATTTTGTCATGCTGGCGATCAATACGGAGAAGAACGGCCGTTCGGTGGTCCCTGATTTCTTGAAGAAGAACCCGCATGACTTCACCGTTCTCTACGATGAGACGGGAGCCGTGCAGCAAGAATACGGTGTTTACAAATTTCCCGAATCTTTCATCGTTCGCAAAGACGGCACTATCGACCGAAAGGTCCTCGGCGCTATTGACTGGGCCAGTTCGCAAACGGTCGCCTATATCAAGGACCTGAGTAAAGGATAAGAAATTGCTTCAGCAAGCCTCAGAAGTCACTTACTGGATCGCCTTTACCGCAGGGATACTGTCCTTCGTCTCGCCCTGCGTATTGCCGCTGATCCCATCATATTTAACCTATATTACCGGCTTGTCCTTCAACCAGTTGGATGAAGCCCATCCCGGCGCTAAGGTCCGCTTGACGGTTTGGCTCCACACCCTCTGCTTCATCTTCGGGTTTTCCTTTATCTTCATCCAGCTCGGCGCGATCGCCGGGATCGCCTCCGGACAGATCCAGGCCTTCCTGCGTGAGGGACTGGACTGGGTGGCGAAGGTCGGCGGGTTGCTGATTCTGCTGTTCGGTGTGCACATGACCGGCCTGTTCTCT
>CALZLE010000267.1 GCA_945788205.1 uncultured Desulfuromonadales bacterium | reverse complement strand
TGCAGCTGTTACCTCGCGTTACCTTTGATGCGTCCCGACAGCGGATTGGCGAGTCGGTTTTTTATTACGAGCTGGAAACCGAATACACCCATTTCTGGCGCGATGAGGGCCTGCGTGGCGAACGCTTGATGCTGCGACCGAGTTTGTCGGCCAGTTTGCAACTGCTGGATGTCGTCGATATCACTCCCGAAGTGGCTTATCTGGACCGCTCCTATTGGGGCTTAAGTGACGATTCCGAAAGTCAGCAGGAGGGGCTGGTTGAGTTCTCGACCAAGGTTGCGACCAAAATCCAACGAGTGTACGAGCAGCCGATCGGCCCGATTGATAAGTTGCAGCATACTGTTGAACCGGAAGTGACTTACTTATACACGCCGGAAGTTGATCAGGAGCATCTGCCCGACTTTGACACGAACGACCGGATTGCCGAAGCGAATCGAGTCGAGTATGCGTTGGTGCAGCGCTTTACCGCTCGGTTTGATCAGGATGGTGGTAAGCCAACCTATCGCGATCTGGTTTATCTAAGATTGTCGCAAAGTTACGACCTGCGTGAAGAGGCTGAGGAGGATCCGTTCTCGGCGATTCGTGGCGAATTGACACTGCTGCCGACCGACTGGTCTATGTTTGATTTTGATGCCACCTTCGATATTGATCAGGGAGAGTGGAGTAAGTTTGCCGCTGAGGCAGAAGTGCACGATCAGCGCGGCAATCGTATCGGTATCAACTATCGCAAAGATCGGGATCAGGAACTGGAATACGGGTCTTTGCAGCTGGGTGTCGCTTTCCTCAAACCGGTTTACCTCGGTTATGAGAGGCGTTACGATTTTGCCGAAAGTGAACTGTTGGAAGAGGTCTTGCGCGTCGAATACCGACAGCAGTGCTGGAGTGGCCTGCTGACCTTCCGTGAAAACGATAATGACCGTTCTGTCATGTTGACCTTCACCATGAAGGGTATCGGTCCGGTCGGTGGTGTCGGTGGTAACTTAGGCGGTATTTAGGCAGCGACAAAAGCTGGAAAAGAGAGTTGACGCACCCCAGTCAGCGTGCGAAGCTTGCCAGCGAATGTGCGGCTGTTTAACCTGTGCAGGTGAAGCAACGGGCAGGCGGGAGTTCCCGCCACTTTTTTGTTCATGCGAGTCTGTTCTCTGGAGGTTTGGTTGGCCCCTGCCCGTGAGCCGGCGACGACCGGCAATAGAAATCTGATCACGATCTGGCTGCTGGTGATTATTCTGGTGATGCTCGGGTACGCCATATTCGGCAATCGTGGTGTTGTACGGATCATCAAAACCGAGCGGCAGAAGGAACAGTTGGCGGCGCAGTTGACCGCACTACAAGAAGAGCAGCAGCAACTGCGCGACGAGATAGATCGTCTGCAGAACGATAAAGATTATTGGGAGCAGCTGGCCCGCAAGAAGCTGGGCATGGTTCGCGAAGGGGAGCTGATCTATCACCTCCCGCCTGAAAATAGCGAGAAAAGGTAGTTTGTAACGATGAAAAATCAATTACGGCAGGCGATAAAAACCGCTCTGCAGCAATGTTACGATAAAGGCACTCTCAGCTCTGGGGAGCTCCCTGCAGAAATTCAGCTGGAGGTGCCAAAAAATCCTGAGCACGGGGATTTCGCCAGCAATCTGGCAATGACCATGGCCAAGGTCGAGCGCAAAGCACCACGGATGATTGCTGAGGCTCTGGTCGCAGCATTGGCAGATAACCCGCTTTGCGACAAGGTTGAGATTGCCGGGCCCGGATTTATCAATTTTCGTCTCGCTCCAGCCTGCTGGTACGGGGTGCTCAATCAAGTGATGACTGAGGGCGCCCAGTATGGCCGCAGCGAAGTCGGTGCCGGAACCAAAATTCAGGTCGAATTTGTCAGTGCCAACCCGACGGGACCGCTACATATTGGCCACGGTCGCGGCGCGGTGGTTGGTGATGCCGTTGCAGCGGTGTTGCAGGCCGCCGGTTTTGAGGTGCAGCGCGAGTATTACGTTAACGATGCCGGGAACCAGGTCAAGACCCTCGGCTATTCGATTCTGATGCGGCTGCGCGAACTGCAGGGCGAAACGGTTGAGTTTCCCGAGGACGGCTATCAGGCCGAATATGTTCGCGAGCTGGCTGCTAAACTGCAGAGCGAAATCGGCGATTTGGCTGGTGTTGATGAAGCCGAGGCGATTGAAGCCTGTGCCCGCTTTGGCGTCGAAAAAGTTCTCGACTGGATTGCCGTCGACCTCAAGGCTTTCGGTATCAACTTTGATAACTGGTACAGTGAAAAGAGCCTTTACGATCGCAATATGGTTGATGGTGAGCTGGCCAAACTGAAAGAAAAAGGCCTCTCTTTCGAGCAGGATGATGCTCTCTGGTTACGAACCACCGACTATGGCGACGACAAAGATCGGGTGCTGATCAAGTCGGACGGTAGCTACACTTATTTTGCTTCCGATGTCGCTTATCATATGGAAAAGTTTGAGCGCGGCTTCGACCGGGTGATCGACGTCTGGGGCGCTGATCATCACGGCTATATCCCGCGGATGAAAGCGATGCTCTCTGGGCTCGGACATCCGCCGGAAGACCTCGAAGTCTTGTTGATCCAGATGGTCAATCTGCTGCGCGATGGCCAGCCCTTCACCATGGGCAAGCGCTCCGGAAATTTTATCACCCTGCGTGAAGTTATTGATGAGGTTGGCAGCGATGCCTGCCGCTTCTTTTTCCTGATCCGGCGTTGTGACAGCCAGCTCGATTTTGATCTGGAACTGGCCAAACAGCAGAGCACCGACAACCCGGTCTATTATGTTCAGTACGCCCACGCGCGGGTCTGCAGCATCAATCGTAACGCTGCCCAAGCCGGGGTTGCACAACCGCAAGCTGATCAGGTTGATCTCGGTAAACTGGAACTGGAAGAAGAACTGGCTCTGGCCAAGCAGTTGGCCCGTTTTCAGGAGACGATTATCGGTGCCGCGCAGAACTACGAACCGCATCGCGTGGTTTTCTACCTGCAGGACCTGGCAGCACAATTCCATAGCTATTATAATCGGCAACGGGTATTAGTTGACGATGCAGCGACCACTCAGGCGCGTCTGTATCTTGTCAACTGTGTCCGGATTGTCCTGGCCAACGCCCTGCACCTGCTCGGCGTGTCGGCCCCAGAAAAGATGTAAAGGGGAGCGCTATGAATGCATCAACAAAAACCCGCAGCCAAAGACGAATGGAGAAGAAGCAAGCATTGATCCTGCTGGTTCTGGTGCTGGTCGTTTCTCTTGCCAGCTTTACCTTGGGCGTGGTTGTCGGCCGCCAGGGTGCTGAGCGGGATTTGGTGCAGAAGCAGCAGGCTGCAGAAAAAATTCTGGTGACCAAAGCACCAGAGGCGGTCGTAGAAGAGACTCCTCAGGCCGCAGAAGAGGTCGTGGAAGAGTCTGTGGCGACTGAGAATGTTGCAGAGGGGACGGAAGAAACCAAGCTGACTTTCTATGATAACCTCGCCAAGGAAGAAACCGTACCGCTCGGCAGTGGTATCAACCTGCCGCCGAAGCCGAAAGAGGAAAAGAAGACCGTTGCTCAGCCGCCGATTCCTTTGCCTGATCAACCGATTGTCAAGAAGGACGCTCCGACCGTAACCGTGGCTAAGGTAGAAGCAAAACCGGAACCCAGCAAGATTGCCGAATCTGCCTTGAAAATGCCGAGGGTTGACCCTAGGGGGACTTACGCAGTACAGGTTGGCTCTTTTGCAACGGCTGGAGATGCCGGGAAGTTTAAGAAGCGCCTGCTCGATAAAGGCTATCCGGCTTTCGTTGCCGAGGCGGACTTGGGCGCAAAGGGGCTCTGGTATCGGGTGCGTATCGGACCTTACTCCGGTGCAGCAGCAGCGAAGACAGTTCAGCAGCTGGCCGAGAAAAAAGAACAAATCAAAGGGTTTATCTCGCGACAATAATCGCGCAGAAGACTGTTGAAAGGAATAGCACCCTTGTGGGGACGCGCTGTTTTTAAGCCAGTTTTTTTGCTTGACATTTTGTCGGCAGAATACTATTTTCCTGCCTCGTGTCGCGGGATGGAGCAGTCTGGTAGCTCGTCGGGCTCATAACCCGAAGGTCGGAGGTTCAAATCCTTCTCCCGCAACCAAATAAATAACTCCCTTGGAGTTCCTATAGTTCGGCGGTGTAGCTCAGTTGGTTAGAGCATGCGGCTCATATCCGCAGTGTCCGGAGTTCGAATCTCTGCACCGCCACCATCTTTAAGCAGCCTGTCTCGAAAGAGATAGGCTGCTTTTTTTCGTGCTCGTTCTGATTGTTTCGTGCTCTTGTCAGGTATAAGTCAGGATGTGTGGTTATTCTTTCTTCTCATTAGCATGAATTTGTCGTTGCATTGTTTTTCTGGGGGCACCGGGAGGGGGGACTCAGAAAAGTGTGGCCCTTGTTTGGTGAGATCATTCTTGCTGGGCAAGGGTTTTTCTTTTTCGTTGCAGGCTCTCGGCTGTGACGCTAACCTATGCTGCTATGCAGACCATTTTAAAAGATCAACTTACGGACGCAGGTGTCGATTCCGGCGACAGAATTCTGGTTGCAGTTTCCGGCGGCGTCGATTCGGTTGTGCTGCTGCATTTGCTGAACGATCTTGCAGGGGGGGGTGGTTTTCAACTGCATGTCGCCCACCTCAATCATCAGATCCGGCCAGAAAGTTCTGCCGATGCCGATTTTGTCAAACAGTTGTGTGCAAAACTGAATGTTCCCTGTGTTGTCGAGTCCTGCGATGTGCCAGACTTGTCGGCGAAGCTGGGCATTAGTCTGGAGATGGCCGGTCGACAGGCACGGCGGGAGTGTCTGCTGCGTCAAGCGGATCTGATTGGCGCGCAGCTGGTCGCCTTGGCCCATCACCGCGACGATCAGGTGGAGACTTTCATGTTGCGCATGTTGCGTGGCAGTGGAGTTGCTGGTTTGGCAGCCATGCAGCTGCAACAGGGACGTTGGTGGCGACCGTTGCTCGAATGCAGTCGAGGGCAGATTCTCGACTATGCGCAGCGGCACAGGCTTGAATGGGTTGAAGATCAGAGCAATGCCGATCCGATTTTTCTGCGCAATCTGTTGCGACATCAGTTGTTGCCGCAGTTCCGTGACATTAATCCACAGATTGATGAACGTTTGAGCGAGCTTTGTCGCCAGTTGCAGGTTGATGAGGAATACTGGCAGCAGCAGGTTGCAGAAAATCTCTCCCTGATGGTCGTTTCTGCCGAGGATGGTTTGCGACTCGATCGGCAGAAGCTGTTGCGGGTTCCCGGTGCGCTACGTGTCCGCTTGATCCGTGAAGCGTTGCGGCAGGTGCGGGGTGATTTGCAGCGGCTGGAATCGGTGCATCTGTCTGCTATCGAAGAGTTGTTGCAGGGCACACGGAGTCAGGCTCAACTTGATCTGCCCGGGTGTTGGGTGGCGCGACGTTATGAAGTCTTGTGGCTACGACAGAAGGCTGCTGAGCCACTGCCTGATTATGATCTGTTGTTGCCGGTTCCGGGTGAGCTGAAGCTGCCATGTGGCCGGACCTTGTCGGCTCAATTGTTAAAGGAGCCTTCGGGAGAATCAGATGTTGTTGT
>CALZLE010000266.1 GCA_945788205.1 uncultured Desulfuromonadales bacterium | reverse complement strand
GACAAATACCGGCAGAATCAAGTGCTCTACCCGATCAAGCAGCTGCCCCCCCCAACTCAGGTATTCATAGCCGAGGGATTTCAACCCGGAGACCGGCAACATCCCAAGACGAACACCGAACCAGTCCATCATCAGTAATGCAAGCCAGAAAGATGGCATAGCGAAACCGGTAAAAACCAGCACCGTTGTGGTTCGATCAAAACCGGAGTTTCTTTTGACCGCCGAAACAATCCCGAGGGGAACAGATACGGCGAGAATCAGCACGATCGACAGAACATTGAGCAGAATAGTCACGGGCAGTCGCTCGACCACCTTATCGAGAACTGGCCGCCGGTCTGTCGCGAAAGATTCACCAAAATCGAGCTGCAGCAAGCGCGACAGCCACTGACCATATTGCACGTAAAGCGGTTTATCCAAACCATATTGAACCCGCAAGCGATCCTGCAACTCAGTGCTGGCCTGCGGATTCATCTGGGTCTGCAGATCGGTCGGCTCACCCGGTGCCAGGTGGATGACGACGAACGAAATCAGGGTAATCCCGATCAATAACGGAATCAACAAAAGCAGACGTTTGATTAGATATTGCAGCATCAAGCGTATCCAGAGTTAGCGTGCATATTTTTGTTCCGACTGAGGAACAAACCATTCGTTATGAAAATTATACCTGATACCGGCTGGGGCAGGCTCGACGCCACGAAAGCGTTTCGACACCGCCGGTAACGCTTCCGGAATATACAAAAAGGTGTACGGCTGTTCCTCAGCAAGAATCTGCTGGAAACGGTCATAATAAGCCTTTCGTTGTTGCTGATCAAACACCCGCCGCCCTTTCTCCAGAAGCTGATCAATTTCGGTATTCTCAAAACCGATAAAATTCAGCTCTCGTGGGCCGGTTTTGCTCGAATGCCAGATATTATACTGATCCGGCTCCGGACCACCAGTCCAACCGAGAATTGTCGCATCAAAATTACCCGGATTGATGAACTCTTTCAGGAAAGTTGCCCATTCAATAACCCGCAGATTCACTTCAATGCCGATATTCTTAAAGCGGCGCTGAATGATCTCTCCGGTTTTTGAACGCAGGTCATTCCCTTGATTCGTCACGATAACAAAAGAAAATTCCTGCCCATCTTTTTCAAGAACACCATCGCCGTTCGAATCAATCCAACCCGCTTCGGCCAATAAAGCCTTCGCCTTTTCCGGATTGTAATCATATTTCGGCACCTGTGGATTATAGACCCAGGTATCGGGTTTATATGGCCCTGTCGCTGCAGCACCATAGCCAAGCAAAACCCCATCAATCAATTCCTGCTTGTTGATGGCATACGACAGTGCCTGTCGGACCCGTTTATCCTGAAACAGAGGTCGCCGCAGATTGTAACCAAGATAGGTGTAGCCAAAATTCAGATAGCGATATTTATTGTACAGCCGCCGAAATGCCGGAGTTTCGGTCTGCCGATCAAACTGGAGCGGAGACAGGCCCATAAAATCGAGGCTACCGGTCTGTAACTCAAGAAACTGGGTCGCCTGATCCGGAATGATGCGATAGACAATCCGTTTAATATAGGGCTGACCTTCAAAATACTCGGGATTTGATTCAAGAACGATTTTCTCACCCGATTGCCACTCAACCAGCTTGAAGGGGCCGGTGCCAACAGGATTTCTCGCCAACGCGCTTTTGGTGACATCCTGCCCTTCCAGCAGATGCTTCGGATGCACCGGCATCCCCCAGCTGATCAGCGCTGGAGCATAGGGCTTCTCATAACGGACAATGAAAGTATAAGGGTCGGGAGCCTCGACACTGGTGACTTGCCTGAAGGCTTCCGCATAGGCCGTCGGAGTTTTTGGATCAACATAGAGCTGATAATTAAATTTGACATCTGCTGAGGTAAATGGGGTTCCGTCATGCCAGACCACATTCTTCCGCAAGCGAAAAGTGATCGTCAGATTATCAGCGGAGACCTCCCAGGATTCGGCCAGTTCTCCCTCAATAACAAGATCTTTGTCGTAACGAACCAGACCATTATAAAGCAGACCGTTGATGTCACTCGATGCCGAATCGGATGCGAGCACCGGCAAAAGAGTGCTGGCATCACCAATGGAAGCCTCGATGAAAGTATCGCCATATTCTGGCGTCAAAACGTTTTCGACACCTGGCAAACTCGCCTGCTCGGCATTGTTACAGGCCGAAAGAAACAGGAAGATAATGCACCCAAATATCAGTGATCGCATGGACAAACCTTTTGGTAATTTGAGCATTTCAAGGTAAGGCTTCAACCGGAATTCTATCCGGTTTCTTCAGTTGGAATTTCCCCTCTGGAATCTCAACATTGGTCAACAGCTCAGAAAACTTAATCGCGACATTGGTTTTTTCCGCAGCAACATCAAGTCGAATCGTTTGTGGAAAAAGATCTATTTCATCAAGTTCTTGATAAAGGACTTCAAGTATCACTTTATCTTTTGAATAATATCTACAACCACTTAGTTGTAACTGACCGTTGAAGATCAGCTCCTGCTGCAATTCTG
>CALZLE010000265.1 GCA_945788205.1 uncultured Desulfuromonadales bacterium | reverse complement strand
TAACGTAAAAAGGCCCGCCGTATGGCGGGCCTTTTTACGTTATCAGTGAGCTATCGACTGTTTAAATATTGCTGAGTTGTTGCATTAAGACTCAGTCTCTTCTTCATGTGTCAGGAAGGTTTCGCTGACAATGTCTTGCTCGACAGCTATTTCAACCGGCTCATCTTCCGTAGAGGAGAGGCGGAACTGTCCAAGTGACTGCAGCAGCGACTCTGACACGCCGTTCAGACCTTCCGAGATCTGAGATGATGTTGTGATCATTGCAGAGGTATCGGCGGTAATGTCGGCCATCTGTCGGATCGAGGCAACCATCCGGCCAGAAATCTGTTGCTGTTCCTGAGATAGGCTAGTGATTTCGGTAACCACCTGACGTGAATCTGACGTTGCTTTATGGATCGCTGACAATGCTTCTCCCGTTTCCTGGGCGATTTTTGTTTGTTCCTCAACCGTGCTGGTTTCTTCTTCCAGAGCCAGTGTAACTTCATTGGCCTCAGACTGGATAGCTTTGATGATGCCACCGATCTGTCTGGTCGCCTCAGATGCCTCATCAGCCAGCCGTTTAATTTCATCAGAGATAACCAAGAAACCACGGCCCTGTTCACCCGCCCGCGACGCTTCGATCGAAGCGTTCATCGCCAGGATGGTGGTTCGGGTTGCAACATCGGAGATCAACTGAGAAATGGTGCCGATCTCAAGCAGTCGCTCAGCAAGAGATTTCATTTTTTTGTTGATGACCTGCACGGTGACACGGATCAGCTGCATCCCTTCAATGTTAAGATTAACTCGCTCGTTACCCAGAGTCGTTGCTTCTTCAACACTGGCAGCAGCACGTTGCGCCAGAGAGGTTTTTTCGGCAATCTGAGTGGCTGACTCAGCGGTTTCCTCAGCTGCATCGGTGGCGCTGGAAACGTGCTGTAGCTGGTTGTCCGCACCCTCCTTCATGGTTTGGAAAATGTCCAGTAGCTGACGGGACTCTTCACCAACCTCTTCCGCATTGATGGTGGTGTCGGTCAAAAGGTCTGCGAGGCTTTCAATCATCAGATTGTAGGAGTCGGCAATTGTACCGAAGGCATCCTCGGTAACCGGCGCCCTCAGGGTCAGATCACCTTCTGCTGCTTCACTAACAACCTCAAGGAAGTTGATGACGTTTTCATCTGCCTTCTGGCGCTGTTCATCTGTTTTGATGTAGCCTTTAATTCGGTTGATCGTTTCGTTAAATGCGTGGGCGATTTCGGCAAACTCATCTTTTGATGGGACCGAGATTTCGACAATCTCTCCTTGGCCGACTTTTTCAATACCCGCCATCAGTGTGTTCAGTGGATTTGTGATTCGTCTTGAAACAAACAGGCCGACCAGATTCCCGAAAACAATCATCCCGAGACTTATTGCGACCAAGGCAGTCAATATTTGTTTTTGATATTCTTCAGACGCTTTAAGCTGGGCATCCATTGCTAGGGTAAAGTGATTTTTTAGGGCTTCAGAACTTTGTACCAATTGATTTATGCTCTTTTTGTATGGGGCGTAAAGCTCAGCAACTTCAGTGAAACTATTCCCCGCCAACAGTTCTTCGCCCAGCGGGCGGAAGGTCCTCTGGGAACTATTGTAGTTGATGCGGACTTCATGGAGCAGCTTCGTCCGCTCAGCCTCATCGGAGAACTTGTCCTTTTCATCAATGCTGAAATTCTTCAGCGCTGGGCCAATTTGGTCTAGGTAACCGAGATATTTCTGGTGATAACCCTCTTGTTTTTTCTTATACGCCGGGTTATCGCCTAGGCTGGAGAAAAGAAAAAACTCTTTCTCGTAGCGACGCGCTTTTGCTGCAAGAGCTTCTATGTTATGACTTGCCGCAAGGGGAGCAAGTAAGTGCGGCTGGTACTGTTTTGCCAGTTCCGACAGGCCATAAAACGCACCAGCACCGACGATGATCGCGATGGAGACCATCAACATGACCATCATCATAAGTTTGGTTCTGATCCTGAGGCCTTGGGTCTTTGTTGCCATAGCTTGCGTCTCCTGCTTTGCTTGCTGAGGGGGAAATATCAGATTTTTCCAATAATAGTATTCTATCATGAAAATTTCAACATTTATTAGCCGGATAAAAGGGAATAGGTGTTTTTTTTCGATTGATTGAGAGCCGGGGATAAATATGGCGAGTAAAGAGGGGATGGTCGATTTAGTGAGTGATGATGATCAGGTCGTTGGCCAGGTGCAACGTAGTGAATGCCACGGTAACCCGAACTTGATCCATCGCGCAGTCCACGTTCTTTTGATGAATGACCAGCGGCAATTGTTGCTGCAGAAAAGGTCGCAGACAAAAGAGATTCAGCCGGGCAAATGGGATACCAGTGTTGGAGGGCATCTGAGCCCGGGAGAAACATACAGACAGGCAGCTGTCCGTGAAATGTTTGAAGAGTTGGGCGTTGCTGGAGTTCCTTTGACTGAGCTTTACTGTTCTAAGATTCGCAACACTGTAGAATCAGAAAATATCCGGACTTTTCTGACGACTTATAATGGTGCCATCACGTTTGCTCCGGATGAGATTGATGAAATCCGTTTTTGGTCCTCTTGTGAAATTGATGCCGCGCTTGGCTCCGGTTGTTTTACACCGAATTTTGAAGAAGAGTGGCAGATGTTTAATGACTGGTTACGACGCTACCAAGCAAAATGTGGTGAACGTGCGCTCTGTGCTGGAGACTCATTTCCCGACCTGTTTTGCATTTTGCATGAGCAAGAGAGTTGAATCGATGGGCCGGTTAAATCGAATGCGCTTGATCCCTGACTTTTTATTTGCAAATCTTTTCCCCGCATGCTAGAAACGCAGCCTGCCGTGGGCGGTCCGCGCTAGAAGCGGTGCGGCTCTTGTGGAGATGAGCGCCAGTAGCTCAGTTGGATAGAGCAACGGACTTCTAATCCGTAGGCCGAGGGTTCGAATCCTTCCTGGCGCGCCATTTTTTAAATTGACAAGCACAGGTCGTTTCCGTACTATGGCCGAGCTTTTTGGTGGGTGTAGCTCAGTTGGTAGAGCACCAGGTTGTGGCCCTGGTTGTCGAGGGTTCAATCCCCTTCACTCACCCCATTTAATACAACATTGCTCACCTTCCGCACTCAGTGAACCCGTCAGACCGATCGGGTGAGTATGGGGGGTGAGCATTGTTAATTCTATACTAAACCTGCGAGTGTGGTGGAATTGGTAGACACGCTGGTCTTAGGAACCAGTGCCGTAAGGCGTGGGAGTTCGAGTCTCCCCACTCGCACCATCTATTTATAAATACAGTTTGTTAGTTGTGAACTGATATATGTCTGAATCGTCTTGAGAGAAATTCAAAAATTGGGAAGGAAATGATTATGAGTGTCACTGTAGAGCAAGTGAGTGCTATTAAGAAAAAACTGATTATTGAGGTTGCCGCCGATGTTGTTGAGGCGGAACTTGAAAGTGGTTATAAGAAGGTCGCCAAAACAGCAGACATCAAAGGTTTCCGCAAGGGCAAGGTGCCTCGGGCTATGCTTGAGAAGCACTATGGGCCACGCGTAGAGAATGATGCCGCCAATACTTTGATCAACAACAGTCTTTATAAGTCGATGGTTGAAAACAAAATTGAGGCTGCGTCCCAACCTGAAATTGTTGAGATGGGGAACATTGAGAAGGGCAATTCTTTCAGCTATC
>CALZLE010000264.1 GCA_945788205.1 uncultured Desulfuromonadales bacterium | reverse complement strand
GTGCTTCTCTGGATTTCAGCATTATCGCCAGAGTTTCCGGTGAGACTTTTGCGGCCGATGCCGCTCTCATTTCGTTCAGTCTGTCTTTAAGCATCAGGGCGTCTCCTACGCTAAAGAGTTCTTTAGTTTTGAGCTATGACTAAAGAGGTATCACCTGAAGTGGAGCTGTCAAGTTTTCGTGGACCTCAAATGGCAGGGGCTCTTTGCTTTTCTTCTCGCACAGTCTTTATAATGATCATTCAACCGCTAAAAACAGGAGCAAAAATGTACGCCGTCATTTTTGAAGTTACACCCGCTGCGGCAGGCAAAGACGAGTACCTCAGCATCGCAGCTGAGTTGCGCAAGTTTTTGGAAAATCGTGATGGGTTTATTTCGATTGAAAGGTTTCAAAGTCTTTCCGCAGAGGGCAAGCTGCTCAGTCTTTCTTTCTGGCGGGATGAAGCGTCTATTGAGGCTTGGCGCAATCTGCTGGAGCACCGCACCGCGCAGCAAAAAGGGAAAGATTCTTTGTTTCAGTCGTATCGCATCCGGGTGGCAGAGGTCGTCAGGGATTATACTGCCTCTGAGCGTGAGCAGGCTCCTACCGATTCAAACGTTGCATTGAAATAACTCTTGTCGCTTTTTTCCTTCCAGTTTTTGCTCAATAAACGGGCTGTTTGGATTGCGCCAGATGCATGGCCAGATATACTTGGTTGCATTATTTACCTCTTGTGTTTGTAACTCAGAAAGTATCCCTTTGGAGGCGATCATGCATGAAGCAATGCTCTATTCTCAACTTGCTAATAAGCAGGTGCATTGTCAGCTCTGTCAGCATTTCTGTAAGATCGCTGCGGGAGAACGGGGTCTCTGTGGGGTGCGTGAGAATCAGGATGGTAAGCTTTACTCGTTGGTTTATGGGGTGTCTGCTGCAACGAACATCGATCCGATTGAAAAGAAGCCGCTGTTTCATCTGCAACCAGGGACAACCTCCTTTTCTGTGGCGACGGTCGGCTGCAATCTCAAATGCCGGCATTGTCAGAATTGGCAGATTGCTCAATATCCACATATGCATCCGGGAGAAGCTATTCCCGGTCAGAAATTATCGCCGGAGGCGATCGTCGAACAGGCCAAAGCTGCAGGGTGTGCATCGATTGCTTACACCTACACTGAGCCGACCATTTATTTTGAGTACGCTTACGATACGGCAAGGCTGGCCCATGCGGCTGGAATCAAAAATATCTTTGTGACCAACGGTTACACCAGCGCGGAAGCCTTGCGGACAATAGCCCCCTATTTGGATGCGGCGAATATTGATCTTAAGGCGTTCAGTGACGATTTCTACCGCAAAGTTTGTGGCGCCAAATTACAACCGGTGCGTGATACGATCCGTCTCTACCGGGAATTGGGCATCTGGGTCGAAGTGACAACGCTGGTCATTCCAGGTTACAACGATGATGAAACGGAACTGCGACAAGTGGCAGACTATATTGTGAGTATCGGCGCTGAAATCCCTTGGCATGTCTCGGCATTCTATCCGAGCCATAAATTGCTCGATGCGCCCCGCACTTCACCAGAAATTTTGCGGCGTGCCCGGCAGATCGGTTTGGCCGCTGGCCTGCATTATGTTTATCAGGGGAATGTTCCCGGTGAGGGGGGTGAAAACAGTTTCTGTCATGTTTGCGGAGAGCTGCTGATCGAGCGACATGGGTTTTCGATAAGAATGAATCGCTTGAAGGATGGTTGCTGCGGTTCGTGCGGGACAACGTTTGCCGGAGTTGTTGCTTGAGCGCTTTTTACTATCAATTGGAGCCATTCACTTTTAAGATCATAGGTTACTGCATGCTTGTAGCTTTCTGTCAAAAACAGCATTTACGAAAGAACTAAATAGATGAATACGAAGCGTTTTGTGAAAAGCAGTCTGTGCCCGGAATTGACTGATATCCCACCGCTGGGCATAGATGAAACCACACTGGCACGAGCTTTCCGGCATTATTACACCAACCATCTCGGGCGCGATAAAAGCTGTAACTTGCTGCACTACGCTTATGAATCGCTGGCCTTGGTGGTGCGTGATCGGCTGATGGAACGCTGGAAAAAAACCCGCTACGCTTACGAAGATAGTGGCGGCAAGCGCGCTTATTACCTCTCGCTTGAATTCCTGATGGGTCGTTCTCTTGGCAATTCGATCCTTAACTTGGGACTTGATGAGGAAATTACCGAAGCGATGAACCGGGTCTGCCTCGATTTTGAAGAGCTGGCCGACGCCGAGCAGGATGCAGGTCTCGGCAACGGTGGCCTCGGTCGGCTGGCGGCCTGTTTCCTCGACAGTTGTGCCACCTTGCAGCTGCCGGTTCAGGGTTACGGGATTCGCTACGAGTACGGCATGTTTCGCCAGCGGATTCAGGACGGTTTTCAGGTTGAAGAACCGGACCATTGGCTGGGTGCGGATAATCGCTGGGAGATTGAACGTCCCGAATACGCCCAGCGAGTGAAGTTTGGTGGCCGCAGCGAGTTTTATACCGATCACAATGGTGCCAGCCGCTGTCGCTGGGTCGATACCCGCGATGTGCTGGCTTATCCCTATGATGTGCCGATCCCCGGCCATCAGAATGGGACCGTGAATACACTCCGTTTGTGGAAGGCGGGAGCGACGGCCGAATTCGATCTCGGTGAATTTAATTCTGGTGATTACCCTGGCTCGGTGGCGGCGAAAAACGAAGCAGAAAAGATCACCATGGTGCTCTATCCCAACGATGCCAGCGAAAACGGCAAAGACCTGCGCCTGCGCCAGCAGTATTTCCTCGCTTCAGCCAGCCTGCAGGATATTCTCGATAAATGGGTCGTGACCAGAGGCAGCGACCTGAGCAGTTTTGCGGAAAATAACTGTTTTCAGCTCAACGACACCCACCCCAGCTGCGCGGTTGCCGAGTTGATGCGCCTGCTGATGGATGAACAGCATCTTGAGTGGGATGCCGCTTGGGATATCACCCGATCAACCATGGCCTACACCAACCACACCTTGCTGCCGGAAGCGTTGGAAAAATGGCCGGTACGCTTATTTGAACAGTTGTTGCCGCGTCTGCTCGAGATCATTTACGAAATCAATGCTCGGTTTTTACGCGAGGTGGCCGCCCGTTGGCCGGGAGATATGGAGCGACAGCAGCGGATGTCGATCATCGAAGAAGGCGCCGAGCCGCAAGTCCGAATGGCGTTTTTAGCGATTGTCGGCAGCTTCTCGGTCAACGGTGTCGCCGAGTTGCATTCCAGGTTACTGCAGGAAGGTTTGTTCCGCGATTTCTTTGAGCTGTGGCCGGAAAAGTTTAACAACAAGACCAACGGGGTGACACAGCGTCGCTGGTTGGCTTGGTGCAATAAGGAATTGAGCAGTCTGATCAGTGACAGCATCGGCAACGAATGGGTCACTGATCTGGCGCAGCTGACGCAGCTGAAACAGTTGGCGACCGATGAAACTTTCCAGCAGCGCTGGCAGCAGGTCAAATTTGCGAATAAACAGCAGCTGGCTGAACTGGTCAAAACGGAGTGCGATGTCGACTTTGATCCTCACGCCATGTTCGATGTGCAGGTTAAACGGATTCACGAATACAAACGTCAGCTGCTGAACGTTTTGCATGTTATCCATCTTTACGACCGGATCAAGCGGGGCGACTGCGAAGACTGGACGCCACGCTGTGTGCTGATCGGCGGGAAAGCTGCGCCCGGTTACGCCATTGCGAAGCTGATCATCAAGCTGATTAATAACGTCGCCAAAGTGGTCAATAACGATCCAGAGGTTGGTGACAAGTTGAAGGTTGCTTTCCTGCCCAACTATCGCGTTTCGGCGATGGAGCGGATCTGTCCCGGCACCGATTTGTCGGAGCAGATTTCCACAGCCGGCAAGGAAGCCTCTGGTACCGGCAACATGAAGTTCATGATGAATGGTGCGCTGACCATCGGCACGCTGGATGGTGCCAATATTGAAATCCGCGAGGAGGTTGGCGAAGAAAACTTCTTCCTTTTTGGCCTGACGGCTGCCGAGGTAGAGGAGCAGCGCCGCAATTATGATCCAAAAGCAATCATTGCCGCCGATGAAAACCTTTCGCGCGTCATGCAGCTGCTGGAAAGTGGTCACTTCAGCCAGTTTGAACGCGGCATCTTTGCACCGATTGTCGGTGCCATCGGCAATCGTTACGATCCCTGGTTAGTGGCGGCGGATTTTACCAGTTATGTGGCGATGCAGGAACAGGTCTCCCAAGCCTACCGCGATCAACAGAGCTGGACCCGAATGAGTATTCTCAATACTGCCAGCAGCGGCAAGTTTTCTACCGACCGGACGATGCAGGAATACAATGCAGAAATCTGGAAGTTGAAACCGATTGCCGCGCAGCCGGTCGGAAAATCGACCGTCGATCCAGCCCGGGCTTTAAACGGGTTGGTCAATGCCGAGCAGGTGCCAGCTGCTGTGGAGTCTTAATCAGACAATAACTCTACTTGTTTTAAGTGATTGATCGGAAAGGGTCCCATCTGAGCGGCAGATGGGACCCTTTTGACTTTAAGTGGGGTTCGAGGGCAGCAGAGTCTGAACGCTGTGACAGCGTAATCAATGCTCTTTTCGCAATTGGTTTTCCCTTCGTTTAAGATGCTCCGACCAGATTACTTTGAAGGTGGGATAATCATGCCCTCCGGGAACAGAAAATACGTTCCGACTTTGCAGGCCTTCACTCAAGAGTTGTG
>CALZLE010000263.1 GCA_945788205.1 uncultured Desulfuromonadales bacterium | reverse complement strand
ATTGCGAATAGATGTTATAGCAGATCGACTTGGCAGCAGAACTCGTTTAGTCACTAACTAGACTAGTTCATTTCTTCTTGCCGTGTAATTGGGTCATACGAATAGGGGCTGAAAAAGGTACCCTGTCTTCGGTTTATGTTATGACTTTTTCTACAGCAGATTGCCAGCCACTGAACAACTCTTTTCGCTGAGATTGACTCATTTTGGGTACAAATTCAGCTTGTTGTTGCCAGCGTTTCTCCAGATCATTGAATGAACGGAATAGGCCCGTCTGTAGGCCTGCCAAAAAAGCGGCGCCCAGAGCCGTTGTTTCGGTCATCGTTGGCCGCTGTACTGGAAGATCAAGCACATCAGCAAGAAACTGCAACAGCCAGCTGTTAGCAACCATTCCACCATCAACGCGTAAAGCCGTGAGTGGTAAGTTGCTATCAGCACTCATTGCCTGCATCAAATCGTTGGTTTGATAACAGACCGATTCCAAGGTCGCGCGAACAATTTCAGCGACTCCGGTGTCGCGTGTCAGTCCAAAGAGAGCGCCACGCGCATCTGGCTGCCAATGAGGTGCTCCCAGCCCGGTGAAGGCCGGGACCAGATAGACACCCCGGTTCGAATCTAAGCTCTTTGCCAGGTTTTCAGTTTCTGCAGCAGAATCGATCAGTTTTAAACCATCTCGTAACCATTGAACTGCTGCTCCAGCAACAAAAATACTCCCTTCCAGAGCGTAAGTTGTTTGTCCCTCGATTCGGTAAGCAACCGTTGATAGGAGTTTGTTTGTCGATCTGATCACTTTGTCGCCGGTATTGAGCAGGGCGAAACAGCCAGTCCCATAAGTACTTTTGACCATCCCTTCGTGAAAACAGGCCTGGCCGATAGTCGCAGCCTGCTGATCACCGGCAACTCCCGCGATCGGCAAGGTCCGCTGGAAAAGACCAGCTGCCGTGACGCCGTAGTCGTCAGCGCAATCTTTTACCTCCGGTAATATCTTGGCCGGGATCTTGAACAGCTGCAGCAACTCTTCATCCCACTTTTGCGTGTGAATGTTGAACAGCATGGTGCGTGAGGCGTTGGTCGCATCGGTCGCATGAACTTTACCGCCGGTTAAATGCCAGAGCAAAAAGGTGTCGATGGTGCCAAAAGCGAGCTTTCCCTGCTCGGCCCGTTGTCGGATGCTGTTACTTTGATCGAGCATCCAACCGAGCTTGGTCGCTGAAAAATATGGATCGAGCAACAGCCCGGTTTTTTGACTGACGGTCGGTTCCTCATCTGCAGCTTTGAGCTGACGGCAGAAGTCGGCAGTGCGGCGATCCTGCCAGACGATGGCGTTGCCGATCGGGTCACCACTTTCACGATCCCAAAGGACTGTGGTCTCACGTTGGTTGGTTATGCCAATACAGGTGACTTCACCGCCTTTTGATTCCGCCTCTGCCATGGCCTGTCTGCTGACCTGCAGGCTGGTCTGCCAGATGTCCCGGGGATCGTGCTCGACCCAGCCGTCAGCAGGGAAAATCTGCCGGAACTCCTGCTGGGCGATACTGATGGCTTCACCCCGAAGGTTGAAAACGATGGCACGACTGCTGGTGGTGCCCTGGTCAATGGCGAGGATCAACGGTTGTTTGCTCATGTTGACTCCATAGTTCTGCATGTGAAGAAAATCACTGTCGGTTCCTTAAGTCAGTGAGTATACTATAGCAAATCAACTTTTGTGGGTGCTATGAAGCGAACAGAAATTCTCAAGCAGATAAAGCAGTCAGCGGAAATCGACCTGTTGGTTATTGGTGGTGGTGCGACCGGTTGTGGGATAGCTTTTGATGCCGTCAGTCGCGGTCTCTCTGTGGTGTTGGTCGAACAGAATGATTTTGCTGAGGGGACCAGTGGGCGCAGCAGCAAGCTGATTCATGGTGGGGTCCGCTACCTGGAAATGGCTGTCAAGCAGCTGGATCGTGATCAGTATCATCTGGTCAAAGAAGGTTTGCATGAGCGTTTCTATTTTTTACGTAATGCTCCTCACCTCTGTCATCCCTTGCCTTTGATCTCGCCACTCTACAAATGGTGGCAATTGCCACAAATCTGGATTGGCCTGAAGCTCTACGATTTCCTTTCTGGTCAACACAGCCTTGGGCCGAGCGGTTACGCGACCTTTGCAACAACAGTCGCTGAGTTTCCTCTGCTGCAACGCAGCGGTTTAAAAGGCGGCATTCGTTATTATGACGGTCAGTTCAATGATAGTCGGATGGCGTTGGAATTGGCCCTGTCCGCTGCTAAGCGCGGTGCTTTGGTTGCCAATCATCTGGCGGCTGTTGATTTGCAGAAAAACGGCGACAAGCTCGTCGGCGCCGTTCTGGAAGATCGACTCACTCTGGAGCGCTTTGAACTCAGCGCCAAAGCGGTTGTCAATGCGACCGGTCCTTTTGGTGATCAATTAAGAACGCTGGACCAGCCGAACAGCGTTCCGATGCTAACGACCAGTTCCGGTTGTCATATTGTTCTTGATGAGAGTTACCCGCCGCCACAGGCCGGATTGCTGATTACCGAAACGGAAGATGACCGTGTTCTTTTCGTCCTCCCATGGATGGGTCGCTGCCTGGTTGGTACAACGGATCAGGAGGCTGGGCTGAACGAGCATCCACAGGTGGCGCAAAAGGATATCGATTATCTGCTGCGGCATCTGCAAAAAGTTCTCGATCCGCCACCAACAGCAGATAACATTACCGCGAGCTGGTCTGGTTTGCGACCACTTGTCCATGACCCCAAGGCACACGACAGTTCACGTATTTTGCGTGATTTCGTCATTGAGGAGTCGGTCAGTGGGTTGTTCACGATTGTCGGAGGTAAATGGACCAGTTATCGGCGGATGGCGGAAAAGTTGGTTGATCGGGTCGTTGCAAGTCGAAGGTTCAGTGTTGCGGCCTGCCAAACTGAAACTTTGGCGGTGCATGGCGCAGAAAATTGGCACCCTAACGGCTGGCAGACATTGGTCGACGCTTTTTCACTTTCGGAAGCGACAGCTCGCTACCTGCATGCCAGCTATGGTTGTTATGCGACCGAGGTCGCGCGTCTTGCCGCGCAGGATTTATCCGCGCAATTAGCCGATTCCACACCTTGTATCGAGGCTGAAGTTCTTTATGCCTGTCGGAGCGAACTTGCCGAAAGAGCGATTGATGTGCTGGTTCGGCGATTGCCGTTAGCACTTCTCGACAATGATCTGGCAAAGCAAGCGGCCCCACGGGTTCTAGACTTGATGAGCGCAGAAAAAGGCTGGGACGCGCAACGCTGTGCTGCGGAAAAGCAGTTGCTGGAAAAACGGTTGTCTGTCGCACTGTGACTTATCCTGTCGTTATAAACTGTTAGTATCGGTCGTAAATTCCACATTCGTATCAGAGGGACTTTTCTTGTCAAAATATCAGTCATTAATTGCTGCGGCACAATCGGGCGCCTTGATCCTAACCGCTAACGAACGATTGTTCCGTTACCTGCGCGGTCTCTACGACCAATCGATGCAGGATGCCGGTAAGCAGGTTTGGGATACGCCGCAAATCATCAGCTATCAGGGGTGGTTGAAACGTTCTTTGAATGAGCTGGGCGAAGGCTGGCGACTTCTGGAGAAGAGTCAAGCGTTGCGGCTTTGGGAGCGGTTGATCGAGGAGACTTCACGTGGCAGTGAGCTAGAGT